>DAISKM010000094.1:1258-9669 GCA_036820945.1 Pseudolabrys sp. | reverse complement strand
GTCGGGCTCTGCATACGCTTTGAAGAGTAATTCCAAAGGTAAATCAAATTCCCTGGATCCCCGCTTTCGCGGGGATGACCGGACGAAAAGCCCATTGCGAACTAGAAAAACGCCTGGATGCCGGTCTGCGCGCGGCCGAGGATCAGTGCATGAATATCATGCGTGCCCTCATAGGTATTCACCGTCTCCAGGTTCGAGAGCACGCGCATCACGTGGTATTCCTCTGAAATGCCGTTGCCTCCGTGCATATCGCGCGCCAGGCGCGCGATATCGAGCGCCTTGCCGCAATTGTTTCGCTTCATCAGCGAGATCGATGGTGGCGCGGCCTTGCCCGCTTCCAGCATGCGCCCGAGGCGCAGGGCTCCCTGCAGTCCGATCGCGATTTCGGTCTGCATGTCCGCAAGCTTTTTCTGCACCAACTGATTAGCGGCGAGCGGACGACCGAATTGTTTGCGGTCGAGCACGTACTGGCGGGCGCGATGCCAGCAGAATTCGGCGGCCCCCATGGCGCCCCAGGAAATTCCGTAGCGTGCATTATTGAGGCAGCCGAACGGACCGGCGAGGCCTTTCACGTTGGGCAGCAAATTCTCTTCGGGGATCACGCAATCGTCCAGCACGATCTCGCCGGTTATGGAGGCGCGCAGCGAAAGTTTGCCTTCGATCTTCGGGGTGGAGAATCCCTTCGTGCCTCGCTCGACCAGGAAGCCGCGGATCGCGTTGTCGAGCTTGGCCCAAACGACCGCGACGTCGGCAACCGGAGAATTCGAAATCCAGGTCTTCGCGCCGTTGAGCTTGTAGCCGGCCGATACTTTCTCGGCGCGCGTCACCATCGAACCGGGATCGGAACCATGATCGGGCTCCGTCAGCCCGAAGCATCCGATCATTTCGCCGGTTGCCAGCTTTGGTAGAAATTTACGGCGCTGCGCTTCGCTGCCATAGGCGTAGATTGGATACATCACCAGCGAAGACTGCACCGACATCGAGGAGCGATATCCCGAGTCGACGCGTTCAAGCTCGCGCGTGATAAGGCCGTAAGCGACGTATCCTAGCCCGGCACCGCCATACTCCTCAGGTATGGTGGGACCAAGCAGGCCAAGCTTCCCCATCTCGGGCAGCAACCCGGGGTCGTATTTCTCGTCGCGGTATGCCTCGACCACTCGCGGCATGAGATAGCTTTGCGCGAAGCCGCGGGTGCTGTTGCGCACCATGCGCTCGTCTTCGGAAAGCTCGCCTTCGAGATCGAGCGGGTCTTCCCACACGAACGCGGCATCCTTCAGCATCGCCGGCATGCCACCGCGCTTCTCGGCCGCTTGCGACATTGGAGTCCTCCTGGCTTTGGCGAAGCCATTATAGAGGACTTTTCAAACATTTCCCTCCCTTGCGCGGAGCAAAACAAAACCCCGCCGTCTTGCGGCGGGGTCTTGCACGTCGAGAACGCGCGCTCAGATCGCCATCTTGAGATCTTTTGCCGCGCGGAAAGCAACTTTCTTGCTGGCTTTGATCTTGATGGCCTCGCCCGTCATCGGGTTGCGGCCCATGCGGGCGGCACGTTTGCGCACGATCAGGATACCTAGACCGGCGATCTTCACCCGCTCGCCTTTTTTCAGGTGCTTGGTGATCAGGCCGATCAGGTCCTCCAACATTTCGAGGCCCTGCTTCTTGGTGAGCTGATGCTGTTCCGCGAGCGCGGCGGCGAGGTGCCTGGTGGTGACCGGCTTGCCGGCTTTCGGCTTGGGTGAAGCGGCTTCTGCCATTTGAGAATGCTCCTTGAGGGCGCACCATGCGCGAGCCTTAGAGCAGTAAGAGATTCGCGCCGGGGCGCATAGCTGGGGGCTGCCCGGGCCGCGGGCTTAACCACAGAAAGCTCGAAAAAGCCCCGCGGATCCGTTGATTCGGCGCCGTTGCCGGTCGCGGACGTTTCGTCTATTGAGGGCTTACGCGCGCCCGTAGCTCAGCTGGATAGAGCGTTGCCCTCCGAAGGCAAAGGTCGGACGTTCGAATCGTCTCGGGCGCGCCAGTATTGCCCGATCGACGAACCCAAGTTGTGTAAGTCGGACCCAAATCGGGGCCAACCAAGACACTACTCTATTCCCGCAGCGCCGCCTCGCGCGGTGCCGACATGCGTCGCGGCTGCGGCACATAGTACGTGCCAAGCGTCACCATCGGGCGCGGCTTGAACACGATCGAGACCAATCGGTCGCAGAGCGCTTTGGGCGATGTCGGCTTGAGCAGAAACTCGTTGGCGCCGGCGCGCAGGGCTTCACTCACGTGGGCGCGTTGCGCCCGGGCCGTCAACATGATGACCGGAAGGTTCGGGCGCGGAAACACCCCCGGGGGAGCGAACGATACGCAATACCTCCATGCCGTTGAGTACCGGCATGTCCCAGTCCAGCAGCATCACGTCAGGATCCGCGGTGCGGATCGATTCCAGCGCGGCGAGGCCGTCGGAAGCTTCAAGCACGGACCTGCCGCCGAGGTTGGTCAGCATGGTGCGCGTGAGGCGCCGCATGTACGCATTGTCATCGACCACCAGGATATTCAGACCCTGGAGCATTTTTTCGATTTGCTTGTTGGCCATGAAACCCCGGACCGGCACGCCAGAATTGCCGGCAATTTACGCCCGAGCTTCTGTTGTTTCGTTGAAAACGATCGTTCAAATTTTCGCAATCTGCCCTGTCGCTGCCCAAATGCGGCACCTAGATCGGGACCGAACGCGGGACGCCCGCGTGCACCCAGGTTTACAGGGCATTTACCAATAAATGCAGCGAGCCAGTGCAATGAAACTTCCCGGTCCGGATCATCCAATCACCGTCACGTCCCATGGCAAGCGCGTGCGTATTGCTTTCGCGGATCATGTGGTCGCCGACACGACGCGAGCACTCACGCTCAAGGAGGCAGGCTACAAGCCGGTCCTCTATATTCCGCGTGCGGATGCAGACATGAGTCTGCTCACCCGCACCAGCCATTCCACGCATTGCCCCTACAAGGGTGATGCGAGCTACTTCAGCATCGTTGCCGATGGACGCACCGCGGAGAACGCGGTCTGGAGCTACGAGCGCCCTTTCCCGGCAATGGCCGAGATCAAGGAGCATCTCGCGTTTTTTCCCAACCGGGTTGATGCGGTCGAGGAAAGCTGAGGACGTTGCTGCTCAATGCAGCCGTGGACCCTTGAGGAATTTTGTGCGGTCAGACGAGTTCACGCGCACGTCGAAGGTGACGCCTTCACGATAAAGCGTAAGGGGCACTTCGACACCGGCGCGTCCGAGCGCCCAAACCTTGCGATAAAAGCCGGCGAGTGTTGATACGCGGTCGCCCTTGACCGCAACAACGACGTCGCCCGTCTTGATTTCGGCGCGCGCAGCCGGCCCCTTGGGGGCAATGCCGACTACAACGATCTTGTCCTCGATCTCGGTTGAATAAAGTCCGAGCCAGGGCCGTACCGGATGATTGGCGCGGCCAAACTTGCGCAGATCCTGCAGAACCGGATGCAGCAGATCGATCGGCACGATCATGTTGAGGTGCTCGTTTTTGCCTTCGCGCGCGCGCTCAAGCTGAAGCGAACCAACACCAATGAGCTTGCCCTCGCCCGAAATCAACGCCGTGCCGCCCCAGTTTGGATGCGCGGGGTAAGTGAATATGGCCTCGTCGAGAACATACTCCCAATAGCCCGCGAATTCCTGTTTCGCTGCGATGCGGCCGGCGAGTGAGCGCGTGCGTCCGCCTGCGCCGCCTACGACGATGCGTTCACCGACTTCAGCGACCCTCGAGGAGCCGATTTCAAGCGAAGGAAGATCGATAGCGCCAAGCGCCTGCACCAGGCCGAAACCCGTTTCCTGATCGAAGCCGAGTGCATGTCCTTGCACAACGCGCCCGTCGCCGAGATGCAGCCACACGTTCTCGGCTTCGGTGATCAGATAACCGATGGTGAGCACGAGGCCGTCGTCGATCAGCACACCATTGCCTGCGCGCTCGACCCCAAGCGTATCGGCGGTGAAAGCATCGGCGGGAATGATCGAATGGAGACCGACCACCGACGAAAGAACGCGCTCAAGATTGTAGCCGTAGTCCTCCACGCGTGGCTGAACCGCTGGCGGCACTCTCCATTCGATCAATGAGGCCATCGATGCGCTCCCAATCGGTCCCGTTTATCATACGCCGGATCATGCGGGCGAAAAGACGGCGCTCACATGTTAATGTGGGTCCCTCCGATGATCCCGCTGTCCATCCTCGATCTGTCGCCGGTTTCAGCCGGCTCCACCGCCGCGCAAGCCTTGCGCAATTCCCTCGATCTCGCCCGATTCGCCGATGGGCTGGGCTTTAAACGCTATTGGGTGGCCGAACATCACAATTTGCCTGCTATTGCGAGTTCGTCCCCCGACATCATGATCGGCCAGATCGCGGCGGCGACCCGGAATATGCGCATCGGTTCGGGCGGCGTGATGCTGGCGAACCACGCACCTTTGATGGTGGCGGAGCGCTTCAAAGTGCTTGAGGCGCTTTATCCGGGCCGCATCGATCTCGGTTTAGGCCGCGCGCCGGGCACCGATCCGGCAACGTCATATGCGCTTCGACGGCGGCAAGGCATCAGCGAGGAAGACGATTTTCTGGATCGGTTCAACGAACTGATGCTGCTTGAAACGCGCGCCTTTCCTGCTGGCCATCCCTTTCACAATGTGCAAGCGATGCCGTCGGATGTGCCGCTCCCGCCGATCTATCTGCTTGGTTCTTCGGATTACAGCGCTCAGCTTGCCGGACATATCGGCGCGGCATTTTCATTCGCGCACCACTTCGCCAATTTCGATGCGGCGGAAGCGATGCGGCTCTATCGCGACAATTTCAAGCCATCGCCATCGCACGACAATCCCTACGCGATCCTGGCAACCCATGTGGTATGCGCCGACACGGACCAGGAAGCCGAACGACTGGCCGCGACCATCGATCTCAATTTCGTGCGTCGCGCCAAGGGCGAATATTTTCCACTCGCTTCACCGGAAGATGCTGCAAGATACGACTACACGCCGGTTGACCGCACGCGCATCGCACAGAACCGACAAAGGGTATCGGTTGGCTCGCCTGCAACGGTAAGGGCCAGGCTCATGCCTTTGATCGAAGCCACCAAGGCCGACGAGCTGATGGTGACCACCATGCTGTTCGATCATGCAGCTCGCAAACATTCATATGAATTGCTGGCGAAGGTGTTTACCTGATCGCCCGTCAAGGCCGGCACTCGGGTCCGGCCTTCGGGCGGACCGAGCACAAGTCTAATCCCGGGCACTGCCTCTCACCTGTCATCCACGTCTTCCCTTCAGCATTCAACAACCAAGACGTCGATAGCCGGGACAAGCCCGGCCATGACGCATCAAATTGGCCGTGCTAAAAGCCAACCGATTTTCCCGCGTAAAAATTTATGGGAGGTATCGTTGGGTAAGCAGTTCACCTTGACCACCACTGATCAGCATTCTCTCGGGGCATACCGCGCCGATCCCGCCGGAACACCCAAGGGTGGCCTGGTGGTCATCCAGGAAATTTTCGGCGTCAATCGTCACATCCGCGCGATGTGCGATCGCTTCGCCGCGATCGGCTACGCCGCCGTTGCGCCCGCCGTGTTCGATCGCTTCGTGCGCAATTTCGAGAGTGGCTACACGCCGGACGAAATCGCGCACGCGCGCAGCTATCTTGGAAATCTCAACTGGGATCACATGATGCAGGACATCGCCGCCGCGGTTGAGAGCCTGAAGGGGATCGGCCCCGTCGGCATCGTCGGCTACTGCATGGGAGGGAGTGCCGCGTTCCTCGCCGCCTGCCGCGTGCCCGGACTTGCGGCCTCAGTGTGCTACTACGGCGGCGTCATCGGAAAATTCGCCGACGAGAAGCCGAAATGCCCGATTCAAATGCACTTCGGCGAGAAAGACGAAAGTATCCCGATGGACGTAGTGGAGACGATCAAGAAGAAGCAGCCGCAGGCAGAGATTTACGTCTATCCGGATGCACCGCACGCTTTTTCCAACGACGACCGGCCGAGCTTCCGCAAGGAGGCCACGGATCTCGCGTGGAAGCGCACGCAGGAATTTCTCGCAAAGCATATGAAGAAGTGACGTCTTGACGTCATCACCGGTGCGCGCATTTTACCCGTTCATTCCCGCGTAAGCGGGAATCCAGAAGTTTATTCCGTCTGGATCCCCGCTTTCGCGGGGACGAACGGAGAAGAATGCGGTAACAAATCCTGCCTGAGCTTCTCCTCACACCGCATTGCGAGCAGAGTAGCAGCTCAAGCCGGCGCGGATTGCGTCAGCTTCGCGCCGGTGCCGATGGGGCAAGAGACGCCGGTGCCGCCGAGCCCGCAATAGCCGAAAGGATTCTTGGCCAGATACTGCTGGTGATAGTCCTCGGCGAAATAAAACTCGGGCGCGTCGACGATTTCGGTCGTGATTGCGCCGTAGCGCTTTTTCTTCAGCTCCTGCTCGTACATCGATTTCGATGCCTTGGCCGCCTGCTTCTGCGCGGCATTAAAGGTGTAGATGCCGGAACGGTATTGCGTGCCGACGTCGTTGCCCTGGCGCATCCCTTGCGTCGGGTCGTGGCTTTCCCAGAAGGTTTTCAGCAACGTGTCGTAGGAGATCTTCTTCGGGTCGTAGACCACCAGCACCGCCTCGTTGTGGCCGGTACGCCCCGAGCAGACCTCCTCGTAGGTCGGGTTTGGGGTCATGCCGCCGGCATAGCCGACAGCGGTGACATAAATACCGTCACCCAGTTCCCAGAACTTGCGCTCGGCGCCCCAGAAGCAGCCCAGTCCGAACATCGCCTTCTCGGTGCCGTCCGGGTACGGCCCCTTCAGCGCGTGATGATTGACGAAATGCGTTTCGGCGGTGCGGATCGGGCTGGCGCGGCCCGGCAATGCCTCGCCGGACTTGGGCATGGCGGTCTTCCTGAAGCCAAACATGCTGGTTCTCCTGCAATCGCTCCACGTAATATATGTCGCGCCCGGCCAGGCTGAAACGGCCAGGGCGTTTCAAGGCGATCACGTTTCGGAAACAAGTCCGCGCTCGGAATTCTTGGCCGGGCATCCACCGGTGTCACCCGCGCACGGTGGAGGCACGCCTCTCGCGAATCTGAGAGGCGCCGACCGCGCAAGCCGGCCGTAGCAACTTGCAAACACCCTTACAGCGCGTTCAGCAGCCCGTCGAGGCGCAGTCGATCGTCCGGTCCAAAGGAGCCGGGCTGCGAGGAGCTCCGAACTTGGTCGATTTCGCCAGCGATAACCTCCGGCGACTCGTCCGGGAGCAGCAAACGCCCCACCACCTCGCGATTCAGTGCGCGGGCCATGTTCAGCCCTAATTCCCTCTCAGCAGACTCACGAACGGCAGCCAAGAACTGTCGGACTGTTATGAGTTTGTGGGGCCCCGCTATTCGGTCCAGCGATATCATCAATCTCTCTCTGAACAAAGTCAGGTCAGTGTACGGAAACGCACGACGGACAGAACCCCAGAATGACCTGACAAACGTCTCGGCATCAATGAGTGCGAAACGACCGCCGCGCACGTCAAGAACAGGCGGACTATCAATGATGCGTGTGTCCTCCTCATCGGGGACGTTGTTGAGCCGGCTTCCTAGCCAATCCGTAAATTGTTTCCACAAATCGGGCCTATTACTTTCAATCCATCGACTGATCTGGGCATTAGAGTATTGCCTTACACGCTCCGGTATGAATCCCCACAGCCCGGTCTCATCTAACCCTGATATTGAGAGGGCCCGTGACCGAGTTCACATTTTCGGGCGGCGTAGTGACGGTTGCCGGCGTTCGGTCTTCCGGCAACTTGAGTTCGTTCGCTAGGGCTGCATAAGCGTCGTTGTTATTATTCCACAGCCATCTCACAAACTCCGCCCACTCTACAGGCTTGTTGGTTAACAGCCATGAGGCGATTTGATTGTCCGTGCCAGACCGTTGGAGATCAGCAGGTAACTGTGACCAGAGGCCGGGTCTCTGCGTTCGCAGCGACCCGCGGAAACTTGTGTCGCGTCCGGTGCCGACACTACGTGGCGCAGTTGCGCCTGTCGGCTCTGCGCCGGGCCTTGGTCCAGAAGGATTCGGCTCCGAGCCCGCACGCCGTACCGGACGGGGATGTGCCGTTTGCCGATTTGGTGGCGCGGCGGACACCGGCGTTGGCTGAGCGGGGGGCACCGACGTGGGTCGTCTCGATCCCGGTGGAGCAGGGTGGCCAATGGCCTGCGGCTGTGCCCGATCAAGTCCTGTCGGCACATAATTCGGGCTGCCATTGGCAGCGATCGCGATCGGCTGCTGGGCCGGTTGCTGCATCGCTGGCTGCGCACTGTCTGGCGACACATTGTCATTTCCAATTCTGCCGGTAGGCATATTTTGCGCCGGAACGCTGCGCGACATCGTGGGATTTGTG
>DAISKM010000094.1:0-1248 GCA_036820945.1 Pseudolabrys sp. | reverse complement strand
GCGTATTTTGCGCGTGACCGCCTGGCACCGCCCCGAGATTTTGGTTTTGCCCACCCGTTCCTGCGATGGCAGGCGGCAGCGGTGCGGGCCGTTGAGGCATCGGTCCGGTCGGCTGCGGTGCCGGCGGCAGCGTGCTCGCTGCCGGACTTGCGTGCAGCGCACCGAGGGACTTCGCCGCGAGGACAGAAGAAAGCACCATCATCACGCCGGCCCGTTGACGCTCTTCCTTAGTCATTTTGTCCGCGTTTTCGTTGAGATCGGCCGCGCCAACCGTCAAAGCGGTGATATTCGCTCCAGCCGCTCCGGTGTTCACCGCACGCAGCGTGGGCGATGCCCATTGCGCGTCGTGGCTGATTGCGCCCACCGCCCTTAGACCGAGAAATCCGCCAGCGGCGAGAAAGGCGCCAGAATTGGCTGCGCTCGCCAGCATGCCCACTTCAAGCAGGAGTGCTTCCCGGCCTTCTTCTCCCGGCGCGAAGGGGTTGTTGCTCTGGCCGTGGGCGGCACGATCTTTGAGGGACTGATAACCGCGATAGGTGTCCCAGCCCGCGCCGGCTCCGCCCACAACTCCAGCGGCGAGAGCGAGCGTGCCGCCCGAAAAAACCAAAGCCACAATACCACCCGCGAAACAGCCGACCAGTGCACCTTTATCGATGAAATCTTCTACGCGGCTGTTTGCTGCGGCCGTATCTTTGCGAGCCAGTTCTTCGAGGCCATTCTCGTCGCGCGTCGCGAAAGAATTGTGAGGCGTGTGATAGAGGACACCGGCGGGGAACCTCTTGTTATTCAGGAAATCGTCGCGGCTCGTTTGATCGGCGCCACCCGGATAATTCCGGCCGGTATTGTCGATATATTCGTATTTTGGGCCACCCGTTTGAGGATCGAAGTCTGCGACCTGCACGCGGAAGGCCGGACACCGGATCGGCCCAAGCTCCGTGAACAGCACATTGAATTCGAATGCGCCCCTAGGCGGTTTCGTATTGGCCCGCTCATTGAATTTCTCAACAATTTTATCGACGGCTGCGTCGTTCGCGAACAGCGAGCTTTGCACGACAAGAAATGCCAAAGCGGGAGGCAGCTCGTTCAGGCCTTTTCCTTGCGCCAGGGCCCGGGACAGAGCGATCAAGTCCGCGGGGGTGACGTGGACATCCTTCGGCAAGGTCGGCGTCAGGCCCATAGCCAAACCGACCATGTTGCGCAGGCTGTTGCCGGGAAATTCCTGCGGGGCGCCGGCGGCTGCGTAGAGCG
>DAISKM010000093.1:0-9715 GCA_036820945.1 Pseudolabrys sp. | reverse complement strand
TTCTGGGACGGTGATCAATGGCGACATAGAATTGCCTGTGTATCTGCCGGTCGAGAAACCATGCACCTCGATTCGCAATCCTCGAGCCGAATCACGAAGAAATTCAATGGGCGCGCAGCGGCGGAAAAATGGCAGTCGCGACGGGTGGGGACAACTTCTCAGTCTTCGGCCTCGCGTGGGTTTTTTTCCTCGTTCCTGTCGGCGAGTTCGCGAAAGGTTTCAGCCATATCCAGAAGCCGGGCCTTGTCCATAGGGTCTTCCACGCGCTGGGCAAGGCGCACGCACTCGGCGGCGTATCGACGGTAATCGACGACTGAAAATGGAGGCACAGAAACTCCCGACGCTCTGGCTTAAGTTCGAGCGCTGGTATTTTGTTCCTCGACAGAGCTTCTCGCATTGTCGAAGAACGAAGTTCCGTCAGCGAACCTGGCAAAGCAATCTTACCTCATTGTCATTCCACTTTGTGTCTTCTCGCCGAATCCATTGCTTGGCGATCAAGCTTCAGTTCGGTCTGCAACCGGTCCAGGAGCTGTTCCAAGGCGTTTGTGAGTCTCTCGGTCTGATCAGCAGACGCCAGGAGCGCGGGACGAAGTCTCTTTTCGATCTCGGAATCGGAAGCGAGCGGGACACGGGCGCCGGGTGTGGCCGTTTTCATCGACACGATGGGCGCCCATTGAGGGGGCTCGAAACGTCCGGCAGCACGCCTGCTCCGTCGCCGTTGCCAATAGTGAAATGCCCCGCCTGCAAAGACCAGGAACACCAACATGATCGTGAGCAGGGCGAATGTGTGATCGTCGGCTTCCCTCGCGGGCTCCTGAGTCGTTGAACGACTTTGGGCGACCAGGTCATCAGAGCCCGTCGACGAAACAACGCCTCCAGTGGCAACAACGGGATTAGCGACTTGGGGCTCGCTATCGCTTGCAACGATCGACTGCGTCGGTTCGACAGGCGGCGATTGCGACGCCGGTTGAGAAGTGGGCGGCGAATCCGGAAATTTTGTCACGTCGAGCCAGCCCGTAGCCGGCGCAGTTCCAACCGCGCCGACAGCTGAGACATCCGCGCTCGCAATCGCCATACCAGTCGTTGCAGGACGCTGCGTAGGCGGAGGCGGTTCCGGTTTGACTGTCCCCTGGGGTTTGGTTTTCTGGACTTGCGGCTCGCTCTTCTGGACACGAAGTCCTTCCGGTCCCAGGCGCCAGCATTGCCGGTTATTGTTCGCACGGTCGACGCGGTAGTACCAATGCTGCCCTTTCGATGCCGGTGCGTTCGGCTTGCTGAGACACTCGTCGACAGCGAGCGCAGTGCCTGGCGCCAATACAAACCCCAAAAAAACGAAACTCAGTATTGATTTGAGTTCTGGCATGCCCGCTCTCTCTCCGATGTTGTGCAAAGCACGCGACAAGAAAACGAGAGAAGTGACGGTGATTTGGACGGGGATTGGGGCTGCAATAGGTTGCAAATTCGGCAAGCGTGAATATCCACTGCCGATCGGTGGTAGCGAGGTGTGTTTGCTTACGATTATACATCCGGCCCGCGAAAGATTTGGATAGCGGCGTCCGGACGCGCTGACCTCGGTTGATGCGAGGCGATTTACGGCAAATACATAATCAAAGAGAGGTGATCCCGCGAAGGAAATTTTTCAGCAGCACGCGAGCGGGGCTTTCTGCCGAAAGTTTTTTCTTGCGCTGATTTATTTCGGGCCGACGACTTTTTGCCGCTGCTCACCGAGCTTTTCGATACCAAGCGTCACCACGTCGCCCGCTTTAAGAAACACAGGCGCGGGCTTCATGCCAAGGCCGACGCCGGGCGGCGTGCCGGTAATGATAATGTCGCCAGGCTCCATCACGAAGAACTGCGAGCAGTACCAAACCAGGTGCTCGCAACCGAAGATCATCGTCTTGGTGTTTCCCCGCTGCCGCTTCTCGCCGTTGACGTCGAGCCACATGTCCAAATTCTGCGGATCCTTGATTTCGTCCTTGGTGACGAACCATGGCCCAATCGGCCCAAAAGTTTCGCAGCCCTTGCCCTTGTTCCACTGACCGCCGCTTCGCTCGATCTGAAAGACGCGTTCGGATACATCGTTGCTGAGGAAATACCCCGCGATGGCATCCTTTGCCTTGTCCTGCGTGAGATAGCGAGCCCGCTTTCCGATCACGATGCCAAGCTCGACCTCCCAGTCAAGCTTGCTGGAGTCGCGCGGGATGATGGTGTCGTCGTTCGGGCCCGAAATGCACGTCGGGGCCTTGTTGAAAATGATCGGCTCTTTCGGGATCGGCATGCCGGCTTCTGCCGCGTGGTCGGAATAGTTCAGCCCGATCGCAATGAAGTTGCGCACATTGCCGATGCAGGGCCCAAGCCGCGGTTTGCCGGAAACGGGCTTCATCCGCTTGAGGTTTGCCTTTTTGATTTTTGCAAGGCCGCCTGAGGCGAGCATGGCGCCGTTGATATCCTTCACGATACGTGACAGGTCGCGGACCTTGCCATCCTCACCGATGATGCCGGGTTTCTCGCGGCCGGGCGCACCATATCGAACGAGCTTCATTTTAAGCGTTCTCCTCGAGCGTTCTGGTTGGAAAGGTTGCGATGGGTCGGCGGCCATCATGCATGGCCGGGGACGGGGGGCAACCCTTTCGCACAGGTAAGGCAGGAGTCATGTTCGATGTCGTGGTGAAGGACGTTGAGAATAATCAAACACGCGAGTTGCTGCGCTGCAGCAGCGATCTGTGTCATGGACGCAACATGCAGGCGATTTTTGCGTAAGACCACTTAAACTCAGGGAGTTTTGCGGTTGTGGCTATTGTCGACTCCGCAACCTCCAGTCACGATTGCGTAAACGCTTAAGACGAGCGCGAAGAGACTGGGGGGACACAATGTCAATTGGAGGATTGGCAGGCCTCTTGCGGGCGGGAAGCGCGCTCGGGCTTCTGATCATCGCATCAAATCAGGCAAACGCCGGCGGCATCGCCCTACGTGAGCAAAGCGTATACGGGCAGGGAACATCTTTCGCCGGCGTTGCAGCCGGTGGCGCTTTGTCCTCTATGTTCTGGAACCCGGCGACGATGACGCAATTCCCCGGCAAAGGGCTTGAAGTCGGTTCGTCAGCTCTCTTCCCCTTTTCTAAGAACAATCCCACCGCTGGCACCCTCCTAGGTCTTGGCGGCACCAGTGATACGGCCTCGGATGCGCTCGTACCCAATGCGTACTTTACCTACCAGTTCAGCCCCAACCTGTGGCTCGGGGTGGCGGTGAACTCTCCGTTCGGTCTCACGACCGCTTTTCCGGACCTTTGGGCTGGCCGTAACTACGGCGCCAGCAGTTCGCTCAAGACTTACAACGCGACGCCCAGCGTGGCTTGGCGCATCAATGACTGGCTAAGTGTCGGAGCAGGCGCCCAGATACAATTTGCAAGGACGCACCTGAAATTTGGTTTCCAGCCTACCTTTGGCTCGAACATTTTTTTGGACGGGGATGGCTGGAGCTTTGGTGCGACCGCTGGCCTGACGATAACTCCGGGTCCTTACACAAGCATCGGCCTGGGTTGGCGATCACGTCTCAATCAGGATATCGACGGCACAGTCAGGGTTATTCCCACCCCGCCTGGCACATCGTCAGTATTTGATACCACGGCCAACCTGCCGGACACGGTAAGTCTCGGCATCCGTCATCGAATGAATGAGCGCTGGACACTAATGGGCACGGCCGAATGGTCGAATTGGAGCCGCATAGGCACCCTAAATCTTAGCTCTCCAAGCGGAGGACCAGCTACGATTGCTGGTTTGCCAATCACGCTTCCAATCCAGTGGAAAGACGGATGGTTCTTCTCTGGCGGTGCAGAATATCAGTGGACAGAACGGCTGGCAGTTCGTGCTGGCGTAGGGTACGAAATTTCGCCCGTCACGGATCAGGTCCGTATTCCATTGTTAGCGGACAATGACAGGATCTGGGCGTCAGTTGGCGCGACCTGGCAGGTCTGGAAGGGCTTTTCCTTCGATCTCGCCTATACGCACATCTGGATAAAAGACGCGCCAATCGACATAAGCGCTACGTCCGGCAATCCATGGTTCCGCCCCGCGGTGCCCATCGCGTACACCGGCAATGCTGACGGGCATGTCGACATCCTTTCTCTCGCGCTTGTGTACCGCTGGGGAGCACCCGAGCCAGCACCGAGGCCGGTCATCACCAAGTAACCTGCGGGGGCGGGGGATGGTGGGGCGCAAGGCCGGCAGAAATGCCGGCCTTTGCACATCAGAATGCGCCGTTGAATGTGCCGCCGTCGATCAACAGGCTCTGTCCGGTAATGTAGCCGGCATGCGCGGAGCAAAGGAATGCACATGCTGCACCGAATTCGTCCGGGTTGCCGAAACGCCTCGCTGGAATCGTCGCCATGCGCGCGGCGGCAACCTCGCTCACGCTTTTGTCCTTGAGCTCGGCAGTCTTCGTCAACGTGCCGCGCAGCCGATCGGTATCGAAGGCACCTGGCAAGATATTGTTGATGGTGACGTTCTTGTCCGCCACCGTGCGTGCGACCCCGGCGAGGAATGCAGTCAATCCTGCACGCGCGCCCGATGAAAGATCCAGACCGGCCAGGGGCATCTTCACCGAGCTCGATGTGATGTTCACGATCCGGCCGAACTTCCGTTCGCACATCGGATCGATCACCTTTTGGATCAACTCAATCGCGACCGCCATGTTTGCAATAACGCCATCTATGATTTGCTGCCGTGTGAGCTCGCGGAAATCGCGCATGGGCGGGCCGCCATTGTTATTGACCAGGATGTCTGGCTGCGGACAGGCGGCGAGCAGCGCCTTCTGACCTTCAGGCGTCGCTACGTCGGCGGCAACCGGGATCACCTTCACGTTGGCGACGCTTGAAAGCTCGGTGGCGGCACTTTCCAGCTTTTTGGCGTCGCGTCCATTGATGATGACTTCGCAACCGGCTTCCGCGAGGGCGCGTGCGCAGGCTTTGCCAAGCCCGCGGCTCGATGCGCAAACAATGGCCTTCCGGCCGGCAATTCCGAGATTCATGATTTCTCCCTTGATATCGGGCGAATATTCGAAGCCCCGACACAGGGCCCCAAGAGGACGCACAGGTCAAGCCGGTGAGGGGCGAGTGTCGCCGTTCTGTAGCAATCGATTGATATCCGGTCGGCCGGAACGGTCCATTGATTCGGGGGGAACGATGTTGCGCGATCCTGATAGCCATGTTGTGCAACAAGCCTATGCGCGATGGGCACCGGTCTATGACGCGTTGTGCGGTCCTGTTTTCCTGAACGGTCGGCGTGCCGCTGCCACGGCCGCACGAAATGTCGGCGGGCGCATCCTCGAAATCGGCGTTGGCACCGGGCTGTCGTTCGAGGACTACGATGGGACAACAGAGATTGTCGGCATCGATATTTCCGAGCCGATGATCGCGCGCGCCAGGGAGCGAATCAGAAGCGGACGCTATCCATTCGTCAAGGAATTGGCGGTGATGGATGCGCACGAACTGGCCTACGAAGATGGCTCATTCGATTGCGTGGTCGGCCAGTTCGTAATCACTCTGGTCGAAGATCCGGAGCGCGTATTATCGGAATGCGCGCGCGTGGTTCGACCCGGCGGTCAAATCATCCTCGTCAATCATCTGTATTCAGAACGTGGCTTGATTGCCGCGGTCGAACGCCTGCTGGCGCAGCGGGCGCGCAAGCTGGGCCTACGCCCGGAATTCCCCTTTCAGCGGCTGGCAGCCTGGGCGCAAACCCACGGCGGAGCCGAGTTGATCGAGCGGCGGAAGATCAAGCCTTTCGGTGCCTACACGCTCGTGCGTTTTCGCCGCGCCGGTGCGCACCACGCGTCGCGGGCCGTCGAGAGGGTGTAAAATAGGTAAACAACGCTGTCACATAACTGAAACAGGTCGTTGGTACATGTCCCGCATGATCATAACGTTGGAGATCGTCGGGTCGTGACGGACAACGCCACGCGACGGCTTCGCGCGCTTTTCATCTCCGACGTGCACCTGGGTACGCGCGGCTGTCAGGCTGACAAGCTTCTGGACTTTCTGCGTCATCACGAAGCCGAAACGATCTATCTGGTCGGCGATATCGTCGATGGCTGGGCGTTGCGTTCTTCCTGGTACTGGCCGCAGATACACAACGACGTGGTGCAAAAGATATTGCGCCAGGCCCGCAAGGGTGCACGCGTCATCTACATTCCAGGGAATCATGATGAGTTTCTGCGCGGCTACTACGGCACGCATTTCGGCGGCATCGAAGTCGTGGAAAGCGCCGTTCACGATGGCCTCGATGGACGACGCTACCTGATCGTCCACGGCGACATATTCGACCTTGTCGTGACACAGGCGCGCTGGCTCGCACTTCTCGGCGACAAAGCCTATGAATTCGCGCTCACGGCTAACCGGATTTTCAACGCCTTTCGCCGCGTGTTCGGCGCGCCATACTGGTCGCTTTCGAAATGGGCCAAGCTTAAGGTCAAGAACGCGGTCAATTATATCGGCGCGTTCGAGAAAGCCCTCGCGGCCGAGGCGAAGCGTCACCGGGCCGACGGCGTGATCTGCGGCCACATCCACACCCCGGCGATGCACGACGACTATGGGCTGCGTTACATCAACTGCGGCGACTGGGTGGAAAGCTGCACCGCGGTGGGCGAGGGGCACGATGGCCGCTTCGAAATCATCACCTGGACGCATTTCGGCCGTGACGTCGAGCCAGCGGTCGCGCTGCCATCACCAGCAAAAGCGGCATGAGAATGCGCAACGGCAAATTGCGATCGTCCCCAAGCATGCGGGGATCCATCCCTTTAGTTAACAGAACTGGATTCCTGCGCGCGCGGGAATGAGCGGTTTCGCATGAAAATCCTGGTCGCGACCGACGCTTGGCATCCGCAGGTCAATGGGGTCGTGCGAACCCTTGGCCACGTCGCGCGCGAAGCAAGCGCGCTCGGCGTCAAGCTTGAGTTTCTCAGTCCGGACCAGTTCCGCACCCTGCCGATGCCGAGCTATCCGGAAATCCGCCTTGCGTTGGCCGGCGTGCCAAGCGTCGAACGCCGGCTTGAGCAAACCCAGCCAAATGCGATTCACATCGCTACAGAAGGGCCTCTCGGGCATACCTTGCGGAAGATTTGTTTGCGGAGAGGCTTGCCATTCACGACCAGTTTCCACACACGCTTCCCAGAGTATCTTGCCGAACGGCTGCCGCTCCCGGAATCCTGGACGAAGGAGATGACATGGGCCTGGCTGCGCCGCTTCCACGCGCCGGGGGCCGCCGTGCTTGCCGCGACGCCAACGCTTTCCTCAGAGCTCAAAACGCGCGGCTTCAAGAACGTCAAGCTATGGCCGCGTGGCGTAGACGCTGACTTGTTTTGCCCGCGGGCGCAAAGCGACCTGCGCTTGCCCCGACCGATCTTCCTGACCGTGGGGCGGCTGGCGGTAGAAAAGAATCTGGAAGCCTTTCTGAAGCTCGATCTGCCCGGCACCAAGGTCGTCGTTGGAGACGGCCCGGCGCGGGGTGCTCTCACGCGAAAATTTCCTGATGCCGTATTCCTCGGACCGATGCATGGCCGGGCTTTGGCCGAAATCTACGCCGCTGCCGACGTGTTCGTCTTTCCCAGCCGCACCGATACCTTCGGTCTGGTGTTATTGGAAGCGCTCGCAAGCGGCGTTCCGGTCGCTGCATTCCCTGCGACCGCGCAGCGGGACGTTGTTGGCGAAGCACCGGTCGGCGTTCTCGACGACGATTTGCGGCGCGCATGTCTCGATGCACTCAATTGCTCGCGGGATGAATGCCGCGACTTCGCGCTCGGCATGACCTGGGCAAAGAGCGCGCGGACATTCCTCGACCATGTGACAGAGGCGGCCCGCTGCGGAGGCAGGTTCACGGCCCTTGGCACCGAACTGGCCGCAAACGCAGCGGCTGCAACAGATCTCTGAAGTCCCGCGCCGCGGGTCACACGCCGAAGCCGTGCATGACAGGACGCCAGTATCCGGGGTACGGTCGGATCATGGGTGCTGTCGACAATCTACCAACGGCGGCCGATATCGAAGCGGCAAGCAAACGCCTCGCTGGGGTTGCGGTAAGGACACCGTTGGTCAACTCCCCCGTGCTTGATGACGCGGTCGGCGCGCGCGTCTTCTTGAAGGCAGAGTCTCTGCAGCGGACCGGTTCATTCAAGTTCCGAGGGGCGTACAACAAGATTTCTTCAATTCCGGCCGATCGACGCGCCGCAGGTGTGGTCGCCTATTCGAGCGGCAACCATGCGCAGGGCGTGGCAGCTGCAGCGCGCCTGCTCGGGATGCGTGCGACAATTGTTATGCCGGCCGATGCGCCGAAGGCAAAACGCGAACGAACGCTTGCGCTCGGTGCCGAAGTCGTTCCCTACGATCGCAATAGTGAGGACCGCGCGGCCATCGCCAAAAAAATTGTGGAGGACCGGGGGGCTACTCTGGTGCCGCCCTACGACGATCCGCTGATCATTGCCGGTCAGGGCACCATCGGGGCCGAGATCGTCGAGGATCTGGCGCTGCTTGCACTCAAGCCGGAGGTGGTTGTGGTGGGCGCCTCCGGGGGCGGTCTCGCCGCCGGCATTTCACTTGGCGTGAAGGCAAAGGTGCCATCTGCGAAGTTCTATGTTGTCGAGCCGGAAGGCTTTGACGACACGCTGCGCTCGTTTGCCAGCGGAAAACGCGAAGCAAACGCGCGCATGAGCGGCACGATCTGCGATGCCCTCATGAGCAACACGCCGGGCGAGCTGACCTTTCCGATTACCCGTGAGCTGATTGGGCAGGGCACGACCGTAAACGATGCCGAAGTTGGATACGCAGTCCGGTTTGCGTTCAGGGAGCTTAAGCTCGTCGTCGAACCGGGCGGCGCCATTGGGCTTGCCGCATTGCTCGCCGGCAAATTCAAAGTCGACGGCAAGATCGTCGTCGCGATCCTGTCCGGCGCCAACGTGGATGTGGATCTGTTCGACCGCCTGATCGCCGGCTGACGCCAGGGTCTCAGGTAAACAGCGCGAGGCGTTCTTCTTCGCTCAAGGCCTTGATCGATTGAAGTGGGTCGGCCGATGCGATCATCATCTTTGCGGCCGGGCTTTGCTGGCTGGTCGCCTGCGGCTCGTCACCGAGAGTGGTGGCTGAGCCTGGCGAATTTTTCTCGTTCGGCGCGATTAGTTCTGCCGGCAGTTCGACAAATGCCACCTCCGCCATGATGGCATCGCTTCGAACCAGAGCAATTGGCGGAGGCTGTGAAGAGGCTGGCGTGGGAATCGGCAATTCCGGCTGCTCGGGCACCGGCACCACGGCCAGATGCGTTCGTTCGCTGGCCTCAGCAGCATCGGGGTCTGGTTCGGACATGAGCGGAATGTCGGCATTTGGAGCTGGCTGCGCATCGAGCGACGCCAGGATGTTTGAAACGCGCTGTTCGACGAGCGTGGCGAGTTCGGTGAACTTTGCCGCCCTTATGGCAAGCACGCTCGCGTCAAGCTCGGCCTGTATTGTGTTGATCTCGGCGAGCAGCGAGCGCAACTCCCGTTTGACTGTTTCGGATTGTCCTGCGGCACTGCCCGGTAGCAGCGACTGCAGGCTGTCAATCGCCGCCAGCAATTTTTCGCCGTCAGCTTTCCGATTTCGCCTGGCATATTCAACGAGGAAATCTCGCCCACGCGCGCTGGCTGAGAGCGCTCCGTAGAACGCCTGGTAATTGCGCTCGCTGGACACGTCAGGTAG
>DAISKM010000092.1:0-9772 GCA_036820945.1 Pseudolabrys sp. | reverse complement strand
TCTTATGTCCGCAACTCGCTATGCGATCATGATGTTGCGTTTTGCGTCCACCAAAGCCGCTTACGACAAATTCCGCCGGCCCCTTCATTATCCAAACCTCGGCATCGTTTAGCCGCGAGGACAATTGAGCGACGGCGGCCTTTGCTGTTCAAGGGCTGGCATACCTCATCAATGTCGCTATTGGCCCTTAGCGGACATTTGACTGATATCCTTCAATGTCCGCTTCTGGGGGTAAAGCGGACATAGGCTATTGCGGTGCAAATGTCTGCTTATGACCCAAAGCGGACATGGCGACATCCCTTAACGAGCCTCGTTTGAACCGAGGACGCGGTCGGATCCACGCGCATGTTGGCATAGAGCGCGGTCTCGGCGTTTGCGCTCATGGAGTTGATGGAGCCGGCCAGATCAGAGACCTCCAGAACGCGACCTTGTGTTCAGCAAGGTATTTGTCGATCGGCATGCCTCGCACGCCCCCAGTGCTGGCCGGTTCCAGACATTGCACCTGGCCGGCGCTCGTCGGGGCCCAGCGTGGAAGGTCGCCTCCATTCGGGTCGCCGGACGCGGCGAACTGGCCGAAATAGCGCCCCATTTGCACCGCCAGCGTCTGCTGCTCCGGTGTGAACTCCGGCTTCTTTCCCGCGAAGTCATCCCATTGGAACAGGTAAGCCAAATCCGAGTCGTGACCTGCTCCGATTTTTGAATAGAGCGCATGCACGTGGCTCTCCGGCGCGTTCGGGTCGCAGCTGCGATACGCGAACACGGGAACGAATCGCTGAAGTGCGTCACGATCATTTTCTTGGCCGGCGACGAACAGAAAGTCAGTGGTGGCTTGTGTGACCACGTCGTTGGGTACCGCCGCAGTGTCAAGTGCGTATTCCTGCATGACTTGCTTCGCCTTTGGCCCCAAGAGCCCTTCCAGAATCTTCTGGCCCTGCGCCAACGTCATTTTCCCGCCTGCGTCGTTTTCGAAGATGGCACCCATCAAGCGCACCTCTTCCTTCGTATGCCCCACTATGACCGGCACCCGGTTGAAGGTCCCCTTACGGAAGACGTTGAGCCATTGGTCAGGCAGGACAGCGCCGTCCACCGTGGGAGTCCACGACAAACCTCCGTCCTTCAGAACATTCCAGTCCTCTTCGGCGGCATCGATAATCTCTTGGGCTGTCGGGCGTCGAAGACTCGCGGGCTGGGTAGCCTCATCGCTGCAGCCCAGTTTGGCGGCGAACTCGGCCCGCTTCGGCGCGATTTGGGCAACCGTCGGCAGGCTCAGTCCAGCCGGCGCACTCATCGAAATTGCTCTGTGGAACAGTCCGGCGGCCAAGGGTGAAGCGACCAGCGCCAATACCTGTTCACCGCCCGCTGATTGTCCAAAGCTCGTCACGCGCCCTGGATCACCTCCGAATGCGGAAATGTTGCGTTTGATCCACTTCAGGGCAGCGATGCTGTCGAGGAGGCCATAGTTGCCCGTCGAATGGTCCTTCGCTTCGGCTGAAAGCGAAGCAAGCGCAAGCCAACCCAGCGGCCCAAGCCGGTAATTCACCGTAACCACGATGGCGTTTGCAGTCTGTGCCAGGAAGGCGCCGTAAAACGCATTTCCGGAGCCGTTGACGAACCCGCCGCCATGAAGCCACATCATCACCGGAAGGGGTGCGCCATTGGCGGCCCCAGGCCTGTAGACGTTCAGATAGAGGCAGTCCTCAGAGCCCTGCGCCCCATCGTACTCCGTCTTCGATTGAAGGCTCGCAGGCCCGAATCTCGTCGCGTCGCGCACTTCAGTCCATGCGGCATGCTCAATTGGCGCCCTCAGCCGCAGGTCGCCCAATGGAGGCGCCGCGTAGGGAATACCAAGACCCTCCAGGTGGGTCTCAAACTGCGAACACCGCACCTTGCCCTTGTCGGTTTGAATGTCGATTGGTTTCGCTCTCTCGGTCACGGGGTAGACTCCTGAAAATTCGACGGCTCGATTTCAAAGCGGTCTCCTCGTACAGCAATGAGTGGAAGTTTGGATTTTAGTCCGGCGAGTTCGCAGCAGGAACTGCCCTTTAGGGCAATAACCGCGACATAAAATGTCCGCGCAGGCGCTGGGGCTTACATTCCCCAAGACTTTGCTGGTGGCGGCAACGGAATTGATTGAATAATTTCGTAACTTCCACTCAACGGAAGTTATTGGTCCATCGCGGACAGGGCCTAGTGCACCGCGCATGTCCGCTTTTGGCCCAAAGCGGACATCCCTAGTTGCACTGCACATGTCCGCTTCCGGGGGTAAAGCGGACATGCAGGTGATGCTGGCGGCGACATTTGCAGCGGAGTTGGACACATGAAAGCCGCATCTGTCTTGCGGTTTCGGCACGTAGATGCCCCGGCTCGCTTCCGCTATTGACCGTGGTGAACTAGGATCGCCCAGCCTGCCGAGATTGACCGTTCAAATCAGGGGCGGCACGAACGCGAAGGTCGCAGCCCATGACCAACCCGCTAGACCTTTTGAACAAGTTCATCGGTGCAATCATTGCCTACGGGCCAAAAAACAAAACTAAGAAAGCCAGAATGGCGAGGAAGGCGGCACGTCGCAAAAAATTAGCGGCAATGAAACGCAACTAGCCGACTACAGCACGCCGGCAGTTTAAGCTGCCCAGAAATCGGGTGGGGAAATCGGGTGGCTACCTGGGCCTGACATTACCATGTCCGCCCACGTGCAATGGAGGACACCATGACCTTCCGCATTCGCGGCCTCGACGCCGGACAATTCTCCCATCTTTCGCCAGGCGATGAGGTCATCCTGGTGAACTACGAACACCACGCCGTTGAGTCGCCCTACCGGATGCGCTTTGCGATCTGTGTGCGTGAAGGTGAAGCAACCTTCGACGCCGTCAACGCCGTGCCAGATCAGTTACGCAGGCGCACACTTGCGGTGCGCGGTTTCGACGAAAATGGAATGATGACCGGCTGGGAATTGATCGAAGGTATCTGGCTAGAAGAGGCAATCGAACGGCAGTTCGCCGATTCGCGCGCCCGATATCTCCATGTTCATTTCGCCGCGCCCGGCTGCTACGCGGCCAAGGTGGAACGGGCGTGAGTGGCGCGCCTCGCCCCTAGGCGTAGGCGCTGGCTGCGCATTCGCCGGAATCGGCATGTTCCCCTTTGGCCCATAGCGGATATTTCGACCCCGCTCCGAAATGTCGCGGGAAAAGCGGACATGGGCTCTTGCACTGCACATGTCTGCTTCTGACCCAAAGCGGACAGGCGGTCTCACGCTACGGGGTGTCCGTTTTCGGGGATAAAGCGGACAGATGAGCCGATTCGTCTTCATAGGAGTGCGGTTGGCGAGTTAAAATTAGTTTGATGGCTTGTTCTAATCGAATGGAGCACTGCCATGGTCGCTCCGTATCGGCCAAAGCCGCCGCGAAATCGCGTGGCAATTTCCACGAGGGATTTGGCGCGACGTATGCGCAAACGTCTCAACAAGACGACAGAGGGAATTGAGGCAGCGGTAGCTAAAGTTAAGAAGGAGACTGCCGTTAAAGAGTTGGAAGCGAAACGGACCTCATGGAAGAAGGCTCTGCAAGGCTTTCTCCAGAATGCATTCACGGGGCGGCTAATAAGGTTCGTGAAGCTCGGCGGTTCGATGAAATGGCGAAGCGCAAGAAACGGATTGCGACCTTAAACAGGAAGCTCGGCATTTCGATCAGCTGCCGAGTGCAAAAGCCATTCCTGAAGGATCTCGACGCCTATCGGAAGCCACTCAAGCTTTCGAGGTCGGCGGTTCTAGTGAAGCTCGCCACCGAGCACTTGACCGGGCTGAAGGAGCCAGCCGAAAAGCTGTGGGAAGGCGCCGTCGAACGAATGTTCCCGGCGGCCAGTGCGGTCAAAGGTGACGATCCCAGATGATCAGGTACAGCGTTTGGCACTGCTGCTGGCCGCCGTTACGCTCGGCCTGATCGGCTTGATCCTGATCGCGGCCGACGCAGCCGAGCGCGAGCACCGCAAGTGGTAGCGCGGCCGCTTTTCATGAGAGCCGGGAGGAGTGCTGGCCCTAATTGAAAACTGTCGTCTTTTTGCACGAGATCGTCGGGGCTGTATTTGTCCCAGTCGAATATCCATACGTCTACCAACTTGGCCATCTGAGTTCTCCTTCCAGTCTCGGTGCGTTCCGATGCACCGTGCGACGAGGCTAGCCCAACGTCGTCAAAGGATGCGTGACGTACTTCACGCCCAGATGTCCGCTTTGGGCCAATAGCGGACATCGCTAGCTGCACCGCACATGTCTGCTTTCGGGGGTAAAGCGGACATGACCTTGTGCGGGAATTCGCTTTCACGGTCGCGATTGGAGGCAAAGCGGACATGACGTTTTGCGGCGCACATGTCCGCTTTCGGGGGACATCGTTGCCGGGGCGGGGCCTTTGAAAACATAGAGGTCGCGGATATCCGAGCGCCCGCTTGCTTTCGTTTTAGCGCCCGGGGGTTTCGGCATCACAAATAGAAGGAAATTCACATTTGAACTGAGGCGGACTTAATTAATAAGTTTTGCTACAGAATAGTGCGTCGGATTCGGGAGAGCCCAGATGGCGGAAACTTCAATTGAATGGACCGACGCTACTTGGAACCCGGTTGCGGGCTGCACCATCCTCTCGCCAGGCTGTACAAACTGCTACGCGATGCGGATGGCGGCAAGACTCGAAGCCATGTCCGTGCCGAAATATGCCGGCCTAACCCGCAAGAGCGGCCGGCGATCAGTTTGGACCGGAAAAATCAGGTTGGATGACAAGTCGCTTGAAATTCCGCACTTGTGGAGGAAGCCGCGCCGCATTTTCGTGAACTCGATGTCGGACTTGTTTCACGATCTGGTGCCCATCGACTTCGTAGCGAGGGTTTGGAATGTAATGGAAAAAACCCCGCGCCATACATATCAAATACTGACGAAGCGACCTGATCGCATGGCCGCGATTGTCGCCGAGCTTCCTCTGCTAAAAAACGTTTGGCTCGGCACGAGTGTCGAGAATGCCGAATATCTGCATCGCATCGATCATCTTAGAAAAGTGCGCGCGGTTGTTCGTTTTATTTCGTTTGAGCCATTGATCGGCTCGGTCGCGCGTGCCGACCTTAAAGACATCCATTGGGCAATTGTCGGTGGAGAAAGCGGACCAAAGGCAAGGCCGATGCTGGAAAATTGGGTCGACGAAATTGAGCTCGCCTGCCGACAGCACGGGACTGCATTTTTCTTCAAGCAGTGGGGTGGCAAAAACAAAAAGGCTGCCGGTCGCCGGTATCGAGGCGCGACCTATGATGAATTGCCGGCCTTGAATATGTAATCCGCGACGCCGGTGGCCAGTCTGATCGCTGCCGGCGCGGGGTTCGAAATGCACAAGAAAAGCGAATAACGTTGCGGCTTCTCGCCTCTTGGCAGGGCAAGCGGTCCTAGCACTTTTGGAAAAATCGTTTCTAGCCGCTCTTTGACGTATCGCTCCAAGCCCTTCACGTCCTCGGTTCGCTGCTTTTCGCCGCCGCCAAACATATCGGCCTGTCCAAGGTCCGAGTAGAGCTCACCCTCCCAGGCATCGCTGCCTAGGATCCGAGTGATTGCGGTTCGCTTGCTTTTATCAATGTCGCCGCTTTTCCTGGTCGCCTGCCGATAAAGCCCGGCGAGCGGAAAGAGAAACCATACATCGATCGCTTTCGTCGCAGCGATCGCTTCCAGCGTCGCCCACTCGACTTCCATCCCATACGGGTCGAGGAACATGACGGCCCGTTTGCCATTCCAATTGACCGAGCCGATTTCATCCTGAATTGCTCGATTGGCATCTGTCTCGACCACAAAGATATCTCGGTCTGGGTGCTGGTTTGCGAGTTCGCGAAGCGCGGCACAATGCGCGGGCTTGCTGTCCATGAAAACCAGTCTGTCGAATTTCGGCTCTACTTCGATCGCGATCCGAGCCGACCCGCGGCGATGCTCTACTCGCTCCGGCGCTGGCGCTTCGAATAGATCGCCGTCTTTTGCCACAACGCGGACGGTCCTGGCCCCTGTACCGGCGAAAGCATCGATGTACCAAAGCTCCTTGAATTTCCCTCGCAATGCTTTTGAAAAGAACTTCAGATAATTCTCGACCACCGAGAGCTTGAGCTCGGTGTGCTGCGCGCCGAATTCATGATCGACAGCCATCCCATCAAACTCCGCTAAGCCATCGCGCCTTGAAATCCGCCATCGCCTGCTGCGTAACCACAGGTCATTTCAAATTGGTTTTCGGGCTGAACAAACAGGGTGGCACACGAGCGCGGGCAGACGGGCACAGTGCCCGTCTGCCCAATGTTCGCTTAAGCCGCGGTGGCTAACTTGCCCAGACGCTGCCCAAGCGTGCGTTTGATATTGACGTCGATGTGATAGCGCGGAAGCACGGCGGCCGTAAGAGCGGCCTCGCTCCATAGGGCCGCGGTCTATTCCGCCCGCTACTTCGCCGCCGCCGGCGGCCTGATCTCCTATGGACCTGATTTTGTCGATGCACAGCAGGTTTCCGAATGCATAATGTTGATCGAGCGCGTGGAAAAACAGCTTCGACAACCGCTCGCTTACCGTCAAGCCTCTCCAGACGCCGCGCTTGTGTCATCTGTCTGGCCACTCGTTGGGGGCCGTTTTGCCGCGATCAATCAGCACGCTTTTGAGCCAAACGTGCCGCCAAGCGACTTCTTCAATTGGGTGCAGCTCGGCGGTATCAATCTTCTTATTAGGCATGGCCTGACGCTAAATTATTGCTCATCTGAAAGGATGAATAAACGACACACGAAGATTCCGGTGAACACACTCAATATGAGCCAGCTGAGGATAAAAGTCATCGCTTCGTATACAGCAACACCATGCTCGGCATCGCGAATAGAACAAGCAACAGGAGGGTAAGGTCGCCGCTCAACATTCCAGCTAGTAAACTCGCGCAAAAAAAACATCGCCACAATTTTCACGATAGACGCTATCAATTAAGATTCCGTTTGGTGGGCTTTGTAGCGACGAAGTCGCAGCGGGTGCGTCTAACTCCGAAGAAAGCCGTAGCGGCCCCGTCCCTTGCCGGTGGCGAAGCACTCGCCGGGATCGATCGGACGTCGGGGAACAGCCTTCGATTTAATCTTGTGTAACCATTTGTGGAATAAAATAAAGCTTTTCGCTGAAACGCCAGTATATGCGCACTTTTTAACAGTATTGGCGGAGAGGGAGGGATTCGAACCCCCGATACCCTTGCGAGTATGCCGCATTTCGAGTGCGGTGCTTTCAACCACTCAGCCACCTCTCCGGAGCCCGAAACGGGCCTAAAACGACCCCTGAATGGACGGGGCTATGTAACCAACAGCGCCAAGACAGACAAGGGTCGGGCGGCGTATATTGCGTCCGATTGAGTGAACCCGTCCGACCCGGCCGATGCGTCACGTGTTGAAACTCGACTTCATCCGCAAGGAGCTGCCTGGCGTCTTCATGACGCTCGGTCTTGTAGCGATTCTTACAGCAGTGCTGTTCGCGCTGGTTTGGCAAATCGGGCTCGCCCACGGTTCGGTGCTTTATCTCATCCCCGTGGTGATCGCGGCTACCCGATGGGGGGTCGTGTCAGCGGTCGTTGCAGCGGTCTGCGGGGTTGTCGCCTCGGCGTTCTTTTTCTACGAGCCGGCCTACAGCTTTCGCATCAAGGACCCGCAGGAAGTTATCGACCTGATCCTGTTCATTTTCGTCGCCGTGGCCGTCAGCCAGCTCGCGACGCGTCTCAAGCGCCAGCTTGAAATGGCCCGCCAGCGCGAGATCGACCTGCGCGATCTCTATGCTTTCTCGCGGCGCCTGGCTGTTGCGTTCGACGTGTCCGACATTCATGCGGCAATAGAGGATCACCTCGCGAGCGTCATGCAGCGCAACGTTGTGTTGTTCCCGGGCGCGCGCGAAGCGGCGAACAGCAGCGGGCATCGTGCGGGGGTGACCGTGCCAGAGCGAGTTCTCGCCGAAGTCGTGGAGGTCGCATCCGGTCACCGCGACACCGCTACAGGCTCCATGGTGATGCCAGCTACCGGCGAAATGTGGCTTGTGCGCGCTGTCTCGCCGAAGAGCCCCGAGTTCGGCGTCATCGCCATAAATCTCGGACACGAATCGAAAGAACGTTCGGACGAACTGCGGATCCGCGTCGATGCAGTCTTGTCGGATGCAACCGCAACGCTCGAACGACTTGGCGTCGCCCACGCCATCAGCGAGGCGCGCATGCGCTCGCAGACCGACCAGCTGCGCGAGGCGCTGATCGGATCCGTCAGCCACGAGCTTCGCACGCCGCTTGCTTCGATCCTCGGCGCGGCAACCGTTCTGAGCGTGGCACCGGCGCTGAAAAATGAAAAGAAGCTGACTGCTCTGGTGCATGACGTTCGCGACGAAGCCGAACGGCTCAATAACGACATTCAGAATCTGCTCGACGCGACGCGCATCAGCAGCGATGGCGTCAAGCCGCATTCTGAATGGGCAGACCCGGCAGACATCATCAACTCGGCGGTTGAACGTTGCCGCCGCCGCCTTGCCGATCGGCGCCTCGCGGTCGAACTTCCGTCGGACCTTCCGTTGATCCATGTCGATCCCGTACTGGTGCAGCAGGCGCTGATTCAGATTTTCGACAACGCGGTGAAATATTCCATCTCCGATTCCAGCATCGCGGTCGGCGCAAGCACGCGCGACGGTCGACTGGTCATCAGCATCACGGATCAAGGCGCTGGATTGACGAATGCCGAGAAGACAAAGATCTGGGACCGGTTCGCACGCGGCGAGCGGCACGCGGCGACTACTAGCGGCTCGGGGTTGGGACTCTGGATCGCCAACGCATTCATTGCAGCCAACGACGGAAAGGTAACCGCCTTCAGCGAAGGCCCCGGCCTTGGCACCACCGTGACCATCGAATTGCCGGTCACGCAGGCAGCCGTTCCGCAACTAGAGAGCGACACCGATGAGTGAACCATCCCCCATCGTTCTCGTCGTGGACGACGAGATTCAAATCCGGCGGTTTTTGCGCACGGGCTTCGAGCTCAACGGTTTCGTTGTTCACGAAGCCGGGACCGGAGCGGAAGCGATCCGCTCGGCGACCCTGCGCCCAATCGACCTGGTCATCGCGGATCTGGGCTTGCCTGACATGGATGGCGCCGAGGTGGTGGAACGCATTCGGTCATGGTCAACCGTCCCCATCATCGTCCTGTCGGTGCGATCGAACGAAGCGGAAAAAGTTCGTCTGCTCGAGCTTGGTGCAGACGATTATGTGGTGAAGCCCTTCGGGATGGCGGAGTTGCTGGCACGGGTGCGCGTGGCGCTCAGGCGCCAAATGCGCGCGGTGTCGGGCGAGCCCACGGTCAAGGCGGGGCCGCTGACCATCGATCTCGCTGCCCGTGCGGTGTTCCTGAACGACAAACGTCTAACGCTCACGCCGAAGGAATACCGGCTGCTGCAGGTGCTCGCCCAGCACGCCGGCAACGTGGTCACCCACCAGCATCTGCTGAAGGAAGTCTGGGGCTCGATCCACGTCCACGACACTCATTACCTTCGCATATTCGTGCGCAAGCTGCGTCAGAAGATTGAGCCTCATCCGGACTCGCCGAAGATACTCGTGACCGAGTTGGGCGTCGGCTACCGACTGGTTCAGTCGGGCAATGAGGTCGACGCTCCGGCCTGGCCCGATTCGACGCCTGCAAAGAGCGAAACCTGATACCACCGGCAATTGTGCCTCATGACCGGGCTCGTCCGCCTGCGGGCCGAAGTCCCTATCGCTAGGTCTAAGCCACACAC
>DAISKM010000091.1:0-9817 GCA_036820945.1 Pseudolabrys sp. | reverse complement strand
GCGTTCTTTGAGGCCCGGGTTGTCGCCCGGGCTTCTTGCTGCATCAATGTCCGCTTATGGCCCATAGCGGACATCGCTAGTTGCACCGCACATGTCCGCTCTTGGGGGTAAAGCGGACATGCATTTATGCACCGCATATGTCCGCTTATGACCCAAAGCGGACATCGGATGGTCCCTTAACCGACTTAAATTCAAGCGGTATCATACCTTGTCGTGAGCCCCGTGGGGGCGCAATGAAACGGCGCGAGTTCGTCATCGTTCTTAGTGGCGCAGTGCTCTGGCCAGTCGCGCCGCGCGCGCAGCCGCCGACAATGCCAGTTATTGGCTTCCTAAGTAGCCGGTCGCCGGACGAGTCCAAGCACTTACTAGCCGCTTTCCATAAAGGTCTGGGCGAGGTGGGATTCGTCGAAGGAACGAACATAGTTGTCGAATATCGATGGGCGCTCGGCGAATATGAGAAATTGCCTGCACTGGCAGCCGACCTCGTAAAGCGTCGTGTTGCCGTCATAGCTGCGGTCGGAGGTGATGTTTCCTCCAGAGCTGCATTGCAGGCTACATCAACAATTCCAATCGTATTTTCATCCGGTTCGGATCCGGTAAAAGCGCAACTTGTTAGAAGTTTGAGCAAGCCCGAAGGCAACGCGACAGGCTTTACCTTATTGACGAACGACTTGGAGCCGAAGCGATTAGGCTTATTGCATGATCTCTTGCCAAAGGTCGATCTAGTCGGAGTTCTCTACGATCCGAATTTTCCTGCGGCTGTCGATCAGCTCGCAGCTCTTGAGAAGGCCGCAGAGACGATCGCGCTACGGCTCGATGTGTTCAGAGCGGGAAACGACGCTGATTTGACCGCTAGCTTGCGGTCGCTTCTCGAGCATCGTGTCGGTGCACTGCTCGTGGTCGGTGCCCCTTACCTCGACACCCGAAGGAGCCGGATTATCGAGTTTGCCGCAGAAAATAAACTTCCGGCCATTTATCACTTTCGTGAGTACGCAGTCGACGGTGGCCTGATTAGTTACGGCCCGCGCATCACTGAATCCTATCGGCAGGCAGGAGGTTACGTTGGTCGGATTCTCAATGGTGCCAAGCCAAGCGATTTGCCTGTTCTTCAACCGACGAATTTCGATTTTGTGATAAACCTAAAAACCGCCAAAGCCCTGGGGTTGGCCATACCGTCTGGCTTAATCTCATTCGCCGATGAGGTGATTGAATAACCGATTTAATGTCCGCTTTTTGCGGTCAAGCGGACACTGCTATGGTCGCTTAATTGATTGCGCTTCCGGGGGGATTAAGAAATTGACTGAGCAGATCCATGCCTACGTTGATCAACTTGCCAAGGCGCTGGAGCTCGCGGGCGTCGCAATCATTGTTGGGGGGATTGTCCTCGCAAGTTGGTGGTTTATCCGCGATGGGAGCCGCACAGGTGACTGGCAATCTGCTTATCCTAATTACCGTTCGAATATTGGACGCGGTATCTTACTTGGGCTCGAGCTGCTCGTGGGCGCAGACATTATCGCCACGATTACCGCCCCGCTTACGATCTTGAGCGTCGGGTTGCTGGCTGGAATTGTGCTGATCCGAACCTTCCTCAGTTTCTCGCTTGAAACGGAGATTGAGGGTTGTTGGCCATGGCAACGCGCTGCAAAAGATGCTGTGCGTGGCGAAAGAGATCAACGTTAGCGATTGACCCTAATGTTCGCTTTTGGCCCTTAGCGGACATTCCATTCGCAGCGCAAGATTTCCGCTTTCAAGGGTAAAGCAGACATTCGTGAGTTGCACTGGAGAGCTAACCGGGATTAAGCGCTGTCACTTTCCAGGAACTCGAATCCATCATTACGCCGGTAGGACCTTTATATTTTGCGAGTTGGGCGCGAAGGGCTGCGGCGATTTCGTCGTGCCGCTCTTCGGCCAATTTTCCGGCTTCGCGGTACACCTCACCAGCCGGCCCGATTGCAAGCTGAAACCCTATGGCGTCGTCCAAATCTTTGCCTACGAATACCTGAGCATCAACCTGCTCAAACTTGATGTCCGTATACCCGGCGATCTCAAGTTGTTTTGTGACAACTCCAGTGTCAGCCATCGAGAACGGTCCAGGACCGCACGTCTGCGCATTCTCGCCGGGTGGTGGCAAATAGCGCAGCACAACATCCTTAGCCGAACCCAGCCACGGGTTATCCTTGATGCCGCGCCAGACAATCATTGTCATGATGCCGCCGGGCTTGAGGCTTTTACGCATGTTGCGCAAGCCCGCCACGGGGTTTTCGAAGAACTGCGTGCCAAATCTGGAAAAGCAAAAATCATGAACGGGTTCAAACGGATATGTCTGCACGTCCTCCGCTAGGAAGGTGACGTTAGTAACGCCCGCGGTCTTGGCATCCTTGCGCCCGAATTCGAGAAACGCGTCACAGCAATCAACGGCCCGGACCGATCCCGAAGGACCCACGAGGCGGGCCAGCTTGATCGCGGTATCGCCAAAGCCACAACCCGCATCCACTACCTTATCGCCCTCCTTCACCGGCAAGTTCGGGAAGATCGCCTCACTATGAAGGGTCAAACCATCCACCAGAATGTGTTTCCAGCGGATGAATTTCGGCACCAGTATGTTATTCCAGAATTCGATGTATTGACTGTGCTGACGTTCTTCTCGCGCGAGAGTTTCAACGGTCATACCACCCTCCGAAACGACATCTTGACGCAACGCGATCACGCGGAATCGACTGATTGCACTACATCCTCAAGCAGACCACGCCCCAAATCGGATCGCAACGGTTGTGTCCAGCAATGTCAATCGGCTATGGCGCCTTGCACGCAACCATTGCTTCCGGTGGGGTCCGGCTCGCAACAGACGGCGGTGCAAAGATCGCGAGATAAGCGTTGCTGCCCGTGAGCCGATCGACGTTGATCTGACGGTATCCTACGGCTGCAAGCTCACAGCGCAGTAGATCCGGCGGAGTGCCATGCGCGGAGGTTGGTGCGTAGGCGTCGACAATGCCGACACGCGCGCCTGGCTTAAGCGCGGGAACGAGATTGTAAAGCAGGCCGTAGGGCTGGGTGATTTCGTGATACATGTGCACCAGAATTGCAATGTCGAGCGAATTGGCTGGCAACCTTGGATCGTGCGGCTCGCCAAGGCTGATCACAACGTTTCGCAATCCGAGGTCGCGCACGCGACGGCGCAGGCCCCGCAAATATTGGGGTACGACATCTTCAGCTATGATGCGGCCGTGGGGACCCACGATCGGGGACAGCCGTACGACGTAATAGCCGCTGCCCGCGCCAATATCCGCGACGGTCATCCCGGATTTGATGCCGAGCAGACGCACGAGCTGGCGTGCTTCGCCGGCAGCGTCGCGCTCCTTTTCGTTGTGCCAGATTGGGCTGACAATGTCGGCGACTGGGCGATCAGGATTTGGAAAGGCGGCAGCCGGCGTACCCGATTCCGCCAGGAATTCCCTGGCGGAAACAGATATCGTGAACGTGGCCGCAAAGACGGTGGCAATCGTCATTCGCATGACATTGCCAACGTGATGTCTCCGGGCCTTCCAGTCCGCTCGTGACTCTTGCAATCGACGACCTTGAGTCTTGCTTACTCGGGTTGGTCTCGGATGTCGCGGGCCAGGTGAGCGAGTTTTCAAAGATGTGTCTGGCGCCGTAGCCGAAGCGCGAGCCGGACGAAAGTTGCCGCCATGGAGTAGGCCGCGTTTATTCCGACAATAAAGTTGCCGGAAACTTTCGAGACGCCGCCAACCCGGCGACGTTGGCCGACAGCGATCTCTTGTGCAGGCAAATCGGCCGCGGCAACCCGCATCAACATTTCCAGGTTCCAGCCGTATTTCATATCACTCATGCCGAGGCGATCCAGCACATCACGCCGGATTGCGCGAAACGGCGAGAGGTCGCTGAAGCGCGCGCCATAAACGAGGCGCAGGAGCAGGCGCCCGACGTGGGCGGCGACGACCTGTTGGGGCGTCAAGCTGCCGCGCTCGCGCGCACCGCGAACGCGCGAGCCGAGGACGAAGACGGCTTGCCCTGCGTTAATTGGCGATATGAGGTCGGGGATAAATTCCACGGGATCGCTGCCATCGCCATCGAGAAAGACCAGGATTTCTGCGTCCTTGTGCACAGCGGCGATACCAGTCTGGATGGCGCGCCCGTAGCCGCGTTGCGGCTCGACAATGACGCGAGCGCCGACAGCAGTTGCCCTCTCGACCGTTTTGTCCTGCGAGCCGCCATCCACGACAATGACTTCGCTCACACCCTGCGCAAACACAGCTGTCACGACCCCTGCAATTGCCGCTTCCTCGTCGAGGCATGGAATGATTGCTGAGACATTAGCCGGGCGACAGGCGATGGGCCGCCGGGCACCGCTCTCGTGCGCGACGTCACTCACAGGCTCCAGCGCAGTCCACAATTGGCGCAGGCCACGGGCGGCTTGTCGGAAAGCAGAGCTCTCCGAAATTCTCGATACGCGGATCCGTTCCAGATTTCCCGCAAGGTCTGCTGAGTCGCGTCCCCCAACGTATAGTTGTCGTAGCCATGCTGCGAAAAGGGCGCAATGCAGCACGGCAACGCGCGGCCATTGGCTGTAAAATACATCAGTGACCAGGGCCGCCGGCAGAGCGACCAAGGCGAACCGGCGCCTGTTCTTTTCAGGCTCAAGCCAGGCTCGGACGCTGCGCCGGACGCGCTGAAGGTGATGCCAAGCGAGCGCGCAAGATCCTCTGCTTGACTGAGATAGGCTGCATCTTCGCGCGTTAGGCGCTCGAACAGAGCTTGATCTGGACGTGCTTTGCCAACAGCTGATTGATCGAAGAACACGAGTCTTTGCAGATAGACTTCCTGAACGCCGATGTCCGCCGCAAGCTTCACAAATGCCGGCAGCTCTTTGACGGTTTCCTTCAAGCCGGTTAGCCAAATGGAGACCTGCGGCCTAGTGTAACCCTCTCGCTTTTGCAGTTCGCGAAACGCACGCACGTTACGTACAATGCGGCCGAAATAATCTTTGCCCCGAATGGCTTTGAAGGTCTCGCGATTTGACGCATCGAGCGATACGCGAAGCTCATCGAGCTCGGCCGCGATCAGCGCGCGTCCATTGCGTTCACTGAGCACAGTCCCGTTGGTGTTGAACAGAACGTAGATTCCGCGGTCCTTCAGGTATCTCACCATGCGCGGCAGGTTCGGGACCAACATAGGCTCGCCGACACCATGCAGCACCGCTCGCACAAGATCGGGCACTTGATCGACAATCGATCTGAACAAATCCCAACTCATGTCTGCCGGAGGCTCGAGTTCCTCGTAGGTGCGAGGGCACGTGGTGCACAGCAAATTGCAACGATTAGTCACTTCCAGATAAACGCATACCGGCGAACGGGCGGCGACCTCGGTGCGCTCGCTTTGTACCGATTCGTGGTAGCGGCGGGGATCGATGCGCACGTCAACAAGCGGACCGCGACTGGGCATGCTCATTGCGATCGTCCCGTGTCTGCGGTCTGCTTTTGATATGCCACCTGAGCCGACCAGACGTACGCCAAAAGACATCCTCCAAATAGAATAGACTTGACGACCAGCTTTGGAATTTGGAAATCCCCGCGGACTTCGTCAGTCAGCAAGAGCGCTCCGATTGAAACCACCCAGGTTGGTGCATTGCCGCAAAGTGCGACAAACGGCACGATTGCCAGAAAATACCAAGGATAGTTGGGCGACAGCAGCAGCAGGACGACCAGCATCAACATATTGGTGTCCGTAAGACTGGATGCGATTGTCCGGTTCGGGCGACGGGCCGCTGAAAACGCCATAAACAGCAAGATCGAGGCTGCCACCCCAGCATAGGCGACAACATCGCCGCGATGTGCGCCAAAAACGAGGCGCCAGACAGATAGTAGCCAGAGATCGTCGCCTGAAATAATGCCTTCTTCCGTCAGATACCCTTTGGTCAAGAAACCGAAGACTCCCCAGCCGACGGAAAGATAGGGAAAATAACAGAGCCCAATTATTGCGATCACAACGAGGGGCATCTTCCAGTCCCATGGGCGCCAGAGCGGAGCGAGCGCCGGCGCCACATATGGCTTCACGAGCATCCCGAGTGTGATCAAGGCCGCGCCGTGCATTGCACGACCCGCCAGTGCGACCCACAGTCCGAGCAACATCAGCGCCACCGCCAACGCATCAACATGGCCGCCATTGGCAATCTCCCAAATCGGAAGAGGGTGCCAGAAATATGCAACCACCCGAGTCGTTGGTCGTTCCAAGCGACGCAGGAACAGCACGATCAAGGTAACGCTCACGGCCTCGCAAGCGAGCAAAGCCAGACGCATGACGTTGACGTTTTCGCCGATGCGCGTGACGATAAGAAAGAAGAATTCGGCGAACGGCGGATAGATCGTCACGGCATAGTCCGGCCGATTGATCCCGGGAAAGATCGTCGCGTCGCGCAAATGCGCTACGGCATCGTGCGCGGGAAAATAGCGGTAAGGGTTGATGCCGGCAGCTTGAACCCTACCATCCCAGACATAGCGAAAAATGTCGCTGGACAGGAGCGGGTCAAACAACAGCACATAGATCCGCAGCGCTATCCCGATGCCGAAAATCAGCCAAAGTGCGCGTTTTGTCGGTGCGCGCTCGGCTACCTGCGTCGCTGCAAACGCCAACACGCACGCAGGAACGGTCAAAGCAATAAAGGCATTATCGCCGCTGGCCTGGAAGGCAAAGGGTGTCGCCAAGGTCAAACCTGCTAGAATCGCGCCGGCGCCGGCCAATACATAAAGCGGCGACTCATTTCTCGCGGATAGTCCTGGTTGAGCGAGTTGACCCATAAAAAATCTCGAAATGGATCACGGGCCCGCTGGCCGCGCGGTCGCAAGAAACGCTCGAGTAGCTGAAGCGGGGCTGCCTTCCCAAAATCGAGTCGAATTGCCTGCTAGTTCGTCGCGCAGCCAACCCAGCGTTTCAAAGTCATCGACGTCATACCATTCCGGGAGCAGCGTAGTCGCTAGTCCAATTTCTGCTGCACGCTCGCGGGTGCGGCGAGCTACGGTTTCGGTTCCCCATTCAATTTGCGAAAACAAATGCCTGTGTGGGTGTTTCAAACCGATGAGGTAGTAACCGCCATCGCTCGCTGGCCCAAGCACCATCCGATCGCCCGGGTCGCGCAGCGTTTCAATTGCTTGCACCAAGAAATGCGAAGGTAGCGTTGGACTATCGCCGTTGACCAACAGCACACAGTCGTGTCCTGCAAGTAATAGATCGCGCGTGGCGCCAAACAATGCGTCTCCAAGGTTGTCGCCCGCCTGCAGCAATAGTTCGAATTTTGGCGGAAACAACTCGCGCAACACTTGTTCAGTCCCTGCCGGGGCATAGACGCCGTAGCCTTGCCTGCCGAGTACTTCGGGTACCGCCTCGATCGCGGCGGCAACGTCGCGCAAAAAGCAGGCTGACAGTTCGGAGGCGGCAAACGCTCCAATGGCCTTCGCAAGTCGTGTTTTGGCGCTGCCCGGCTGGGGCGCTTTGCACATGATTCCGATCGCGGCAACGTTCACGGCCAGAGTCGTGAGCGAAGGCTGGTGCCGGTAATTCGCTTCTGCCGGCGCGCCTCACCCAACAGACTTTCCGGCGTAAATGCCCACAGCGTGTTGTGGTGTTTTTGAGCGAGAATCGGCGGGACTTCGCTGTGGTGAACCGACATTAGCGCCTGACCTGTTGAACCCTTTGATCGGCGGCATTGGTAGCGGTTCTTACCGATGCCCGACAAGCTTCGGCTGGGTCTGCCGATGACAGGAGGCGGTATCCGTCTTCGGGCAGAAAGTACACGGCTTTGTGATTTTCGCGATTGGGTTCGCTGGATAGCTGGCATTCGGTATGAGCGCTTGGCCAACATGGCAGGAGCAAATAAGCTAACCTCATGCTGCATTCAGGTCTTGCTGGGGGTGCAATAATCGACAGGAATTTCTACGTCTTGCACTGAGCGCGGATGTCGATGCCGCGCCAAAGGACTGCGGCGATCTGCTGTCAGCGGGGAGACAACGATGCGCACGAACCCGTTCTCTGACGCCTGGTTGTTTCTGATCGGAGCGACCGACGATCATCGCGCACTGGGCGTCTTCCAATACGTCATGGTGGCGCTGTTCTGGGCATTGATCATTGCGAGCGTGTGGATAGCGTTCAAGAACTGGTCGGAAAATTCAGAGCAGCGCAGTGCCGGTAATGCGATCACCTGGATTTGCCGGCTGCTGATTGGCGCGCAGTGGTTCCAGGGCTGCCTCTGGAAGTTGCCGTTGCCGGTCTCCGGCGGCTTTCAGTATTGGACTGGTCAGATGGGCGAGCATGCCGCGTTCGCTTTTCACCGCGAGCTGGTAAAGGACGTATATCTTCCGTTCCTCAACATCATCGATCCGCTCGTCTTCCTGGCTGAGCTTGCCTTCGCAGTGTCGCTGATGCTCGGCGTCGGCGTGCGCCTCGTCGCGACTATTGCCGCGATCTACTCACTGCACCTCTGGCTCGGCCTCTACCGCCACCCCGCCGAATGGCCGTGGAACTACATGTTTCTCGCGATCGTGCACGTGCAGTTTGCGGTGTACGCCGCCGGCCGCAGCCTTGGCCTCGACGCGCTGCTCCGCCGTCGCGCGCCCGACAATGCCCTCACACGCCTGGTGGTACGAACGGGCTAGGAGCTCTCGAGATCTGGTCATTGAACCAGTTTGGCCCGCAGCGTTCGGTAGCGGGTTACGCATGCGCACGCAATGATGCGGTAGTGCGCTGCGCCCGTGTTGTATCCGACATGTTTCGCACGTAGTCTTGAAAAATTCGTTGAGGAACGGTCTTTAATCACAAACTCGGGTTGTCTCCACATGATCCGTCTTTTCGCATTCACGGTGTCCGTACTGGTTTTCGCGGCAACCTCGCACGCGCAAGAGCGCCCGCCGATTTTCCAACAGATGTTCAAGGCCTATGGATTTGACTCATTCGGCCAAGTCGAGAAAATCCGCTACACCTTTAATGTCGAAGGACTCCTTTCTCGCAGCTGGGAATGGGAGCCGAAGACAGACGTGATTACCTACGAAGGCAAAGATAAAGACGGCGCGCCGGTGAAAGTGACGTACCCGCGTTCGCAGCTCAGCAACCAATCCGACCTAGTGAAAAATGAAATCGATCCGGCTTTCAGCAACGACAATTATTGGCTGCTCTTCGTGCTTCGTGTGTCCTGGGATGGCAGCGCCACAATCACCGATGAGGGCATGCAGAAACTGCCGCTGGGGAACGGCTCAGCGCAGCGGGTCGTGGTGAAATATCCCTCCGAGGGCGGCTACGCACCCGGTGACACCTGGGAACTCTATGTCGGTGCAGACCATCGAATTCAGGAACTTGCCTATCACGGGGGCGGGCCAGGTACACAAAAAAGGCCCAAACTCCTGGTCGTGACGTGGGATGACTACAAGAAGGCCGGACCTCTCTTTATCTCAACCGATCACCGGGGCACGGCGGACGGCAAGCCGGCGCGAGTTTTCTTTTCGGATGTTTCTGTCAAGGTGACAGGATCGGACAGTTGGATGAAGGCGCAATAGAACTTGAATGAGAGTCGAGATTGAGATCGAGGCCGGTTCAAAAACGTTTGCGTCGGGGCTGCTTCCAGATTTGATCGACGCGGTGCGCCGCAGTCGCCCCGGTAACCTCTTCACTATCGTTGGCAACGATCCCGAGTTGAGCGAGGACCTTGCAACCTGGTGTCGCTTCACCCGGAACACCCTGGTTGAGACGACCAAGCAGGCAAACCAGACCCGCTGGGTGATCCGCTGCGGCGAGGCTCCGGCGGAAAGCGAAGCCG
>DAISKM010000090.1:7833-9902 GCA_036820945.1 Pseudolabrys sp. | reverse complement strand
ATTGCTGCTTGCCGACGAACCTACGGGTAACGTCGACCCGACTTTGGCGCAGCGATTGTTGCGGCTGTTCATCGAGCTGAACAAGTCGGGCACCTCGGTCATCATCGCCACCCACGACATTGCGCTTATGGACCAGTACGATGCGCGGCGACTCGTTCTGCACGACGGCCGGCTGCATATTTACGACTGAGGGCTCGCATGGCGGAAATGGGCGCGCGGAAAGGGACTACGTCGGCACGGGCGCCGATGGAACCAATGCCGCGGTTCGAGACGCCTCTCGTGCCACGCAATTCGATTTCCGGCCGGGCGCTTGTCGCGGTCGTTGCCATCATGACTTTCCTTGCATCGTTAACGACGGGCGCAGCCGTGCTTGTGAGCAGGGCTGCCGGCGAGTGGCAATCAGACATTGCGCGAGAGGTGACCATCCAGGTTGTCCCGGTGACCGGTCGCGATGTCGATGCCAGCGTCGACAAGGCCGTTTCTGTCGCTCGCGCGGCCCCCGGGGTCGTAGAGGTGCGGCCCTATTCGAAAGATGAATCCGCCAGACTATTGGAGCCTTGGCTTGGCAACGGGCTTTCCCTTGACGAGCTACCTGTCCCGCGGCTGATCGTGATCAAGATCGCAGCGAACGCAGCGCCGGACCTTGCGCAATTGCGGCGTCAGCTGGCCGATCAGGTGCCGGGCGCCATGCTCGATGATCATCGCGGCTGGATCGATCGCATGCGGGCGATGGCCGGTACTGCAGTCGGTGCGGGCATCGGCGTACTAATTCTGATGTTTGTCGCGACCATGTTGTCGGTCACCTTTGCTACCCGCGGCGCTATGGCGACGAACAAGTCGGTCATCGAGGTGCTCCATTTGGTAGGGGCAAAAAATGGATTTATCGCACGGCATTTCCAGCATCATTTTCTGATCCTCGGACTGCAGGGGGGTGTCATTGGCGGTGGCGCCGCAATTGTGCTGTTCGCGCTCGCCGGCATGATCAGCCACTGGTTTGCGGGCAGCGCCGGCGCTGATCAGACATCAATACTTTTCGGTTCATTCTCGATCGGTCTGGCGGGCTATGCAGCCGTGCTGGGCCAGGTCGCGTTAATTGCTCTTGTGACCGCATTGACGTCCCGACATACCGTCAACAGCACGCTTGAAATGATCGACTGACATGTTTGCCGGTCTTGCTCGCTGGATCGGTTTCCTCACGATGGCCGCCGGCGCCACGGGGCTCATATTGCTTGCCGGCGGATTTGTCTGGTTTGTATCGAGTATTGCGAGCGAGGAGGTGACGCTCGACACCAGAGCGGATGGCATCGTGGCGCTCACGGGAGCTGCCGCCCGCATTCCGGATGCGATCGAGCTGCTTGCAGCCAACCGCGGCAAGCGCCTGTTGATCACGGGCGTGCATCGCGCAACGAGTTCAAAAGAAATCGCGCGGCTGACGCCTCTCTACACCAAGTATTTTAACTGTTGCATCGATCTCGACCGGACGGCGCTTAATACGCTCGGTAATGCGCTCGAAACCCGCCGCTGGGCACGCGAGCATAACTTCAATTCCTTGATCGTCGTTACTTCGAATTGGCACATGCCGCGCGCAATGTCGGAACTTGAGCACCAACTGCCTGACGTCACGCTGACTCCATATCCGGTGATTTCGGAAAAGGTAAAATCGGAGCCTTGGTGGTCAAGCGTGGACACTGCGCGTTTTCTTTTTGCGGAATATCTGAAATACATACTCGCAATTGCCCGCATGCACCTCGATACCGATGGCGCTATCTAAGGAGCGTCGCTTGATCCTGCTCCGTTCCATAGCCTTTAACGTATTGTTCTACCTCAACACGTTGGTCTATTTGATCGTCGCGTTACCTACCTTCTTCATGCCCTATCGTGCCATCATTGCGGTGGCGAAGTCATGGGGCCGTACAAATCTCGTACTTCTGCGCGTAGTCGCCGGCATTGATTACGAGATACGGGGCCGCGGAAAAATCCCCGAAGGTTCGCTCATCGTCGCCTCCAAACATCAGTCGGCATGGGAAACGTTTGCCCTGCTGCCGCTGCTCGACAATCCGGTCTTCATT
>DAISKM010000090.1:0-7823 GCA_036820945.1 Pseudolabrys sp. | reverse complement strand
TTCATTCTCAAAAGGGAGTTGCAGTGGATTCCCATTTTCGGCTGGCTCACGATCAAGGGACGCATGGTGCCGGTGCGGCGGGGCGGCGGCGCGCAGACACTGGCCGCGATGATCGAGCGAGCGCGAATTGAATTAGCTGACAATCGACAGCTTATTATTTTCCCGGAGGGAACGCGCCGGCCCGCCGGAGCGGAACCACGCTACAAGATCGGTGTCGTCCACCTTTACATGGCCGAAGGGGTGCCCTGCGTTCCGATTGCGCTCAATTCCGGGCTGTACTGGCCGCGACGTTCGTGGCTGCGAATTCCGGGCACAGTCGTTGCAGAGATCCTCGATCCGATACCGCCGGGACTGGGCAAGGAGGAGTTTTTCGAGCGCTTGCAAAACGACATCGAAAGGGCGACGGCGCGGCTTATCGCGGAGGGGCGGGCCAAGATAAATCGATGACAGGCATTGCAGATGCGGGGTCAGCCAGCGGCCGATTCATGGGGGCCTTTTAGCTGGTCGGCGATCACCTGCAAGTCCGCATCGCGGATTTCAAGCATTTGCAATTGTTTGACCGCCGCCAGAACGTAGTCGCGGCACGCGCCCGAGCGGCCGTGACCTTGCCTGACGTAGTGCAGCTGCCGGGCAAGACTGAGCCGCCCCGCGTATTGGCGATGACCGCGGTCGACAACGTAGCAAAGTGCGTGCACGCTCTCTTGCGCATCCCCATCAAGCCAGACTCTGCGCCAAGCCTCTCGGTAGACCCGAGTAACCTGCTCGCGAGCGCGCAGATATTCGATTGTCCCGGCGCGTTGCGAGGAGGCCACCCGATAGGCGATGCCGCGGCAATTACCGCCGCGATCAAGTCCCAATACCAGCCCTGGTTTTTCCGGCGTTCCCCGATGCACAAACGAATAAACACACAGTGCGCGATGAGCGCCGACAAGGCGGGCATTGCGCCGCTCCAGAAAGTCAAAGCCCGGGCGCCACATGAGCGACCCATAGGCGAAGACCCAGAAGTCCTCGTTGCTTTGCTCGAAAGGGGCATTCATCGTGGCAGGGAGCGGATCAGCGGACCACGGCGTTGAAAGGATAGCGACCGCGTAACAGGGCGGCTATTCCTGTGCAACTGCGAGGCCGTGCTGCCCGGGCGCAGAAACGCCGCATTCGGCAGGTTTTGAATGGATGATGCGTAGCCCACAGAGCCTGCAACCGCGCCGCCGCACCGCGCTTCGCTATGCGATTCTCGTACTCATTGTGCTTGCGGTAATTGCCGGCTGGAGCGGCTTCTGGAAATTCGCAGCCGGCCAGGCCGAAAGCGCCATCAAAGGCTGGCGCGCGCGTGAAGCCCAGGCGGGCCGGATCTATGGCTGCGGTTCGGAGCGTGTCGGCGGCTATCCGTTCCGGATCGAGGTCGAGTGTGACCAGGCTTTGGCGCTGTTCAGCAACAGCCAGCCTCCGGTTGAGCTCAAGACCACCAACCTTGTTGTGCTGGCGCAGGTCTATCAGCCCGGTCTGCTTATCAGCGAATTTCGCGGCCCCCTGACCGTTGGCGAGCCGGGAAAGCCGCCTGAGCTGATCGCGGACTGGAAGCTGGCCCAATCCAGCGTGCGTGGTACGCCCTCGGCCCCGGAACGCGGGTCCCTGGTGGTCGACCAACTCGTGGTAGACCGCACCAACGGCGATGCGCGGCAAAACGTTTTCCGTGCCAAACATATGGAAATTCATGGCCGCATGGCCGAAGGCTCTGCGGCCAACAGGCCAGTGATCGAGGTCGCCCTTCAACTCGATCAGGCCTCGGCACCCGAACTGAACCCCGCCGCGGCACGGCCATTCGATGCCAACGTCACAGCTCTTCTTCGCGGCTTGAATGATTTTTCGCCCAAGCCCTGGCCGGCGCGTTTTCGTGAGGTGCAGGCGGCGGGCGGACGCATCGACATCACGAATGCGCGCGTGCACCAGGGTGACATACTTGCGGTCGGCACGGGCGCCGTGACCCTCAACAATAACGGCCGGCTCGAGGGTGAGCTGCGCGTGACAATGGCTGGAGTCGATCAGTTTCTGGCGGCAATCGGGGCGCAGCAGAAGCTGCAAACGTCACCAAACATGGACAGGCTTGTAGGCGCGCTTGACCGCCTCGCGCCCGGGCTGGGAGGTGTGGCGCGCCAGCAGGCAGGGGCGAATATTTCGCTTGGTCTCAACTTGCTTGGCGAGCAGACCACGCTCGAAGGCAAGCGAGCCATTACGTTGCCGCTTCGCTTCAATGACGGTGCGGTTTCCCTCGGGCCTATCCCGATCGCCAACACACCCGCACTTTTCTAGCTCTTCTCGGACGCATACGGCTTGGGCAGTGGCTCGTGCGGCAGGTCGGGATGCGGACGGCCAAAATCTGGCGCCGGCGAATCCTGTCCGATATCGACAATTCCTTTGCGGATGGCGCGCGTGCGCGTGAAGTGCTCAAAAAGCGCATCTCCGTCGCCCTTGCGGATCGCTTTGGTCAAAGCTGAAACGTCTTCATTGAATCGACCGAGCATTTCCAAGACTGCATCCTTGTTGGCGAGAAACACGTCGCGCCACATCGTCGGATCGGAAGCGGCGATGCGGGTGAAATCACGGAAGCCGCCGGCAGAGAATTTCAATACCTCCGAACGCGTCACGCTTTGCAGCTCGTCTGCCGTGCCGACGATGGTGTAGGCAATCAGATGGGGCAGATGACTTGTGATGGCCAGAACCAGATCATGGTGATCGGCCGACATCCGTTCCACATTGGCGCCCAACAGACGCCAGAACGCCGCCAGTTTCTCGACCGCCTTGGGGTCAGCGTCCTGCGCTGGCGTCAGGATGCACCACCGATTGACGAAGAGCTCGGCAAAGCCGGCATCCGGACCCGAATACTCGGTTCCGGCGACCGGATGAGCTGGCACGAAATGGACGCCCTTGGGCAGGTGAGGGGCCATGTCCCGTGCAACCGCCTCCTTTACCGAGCCGACATCTGAAACGATTGCACCAGCGGCGAGATGAGGACCGATTTCCCGCGCGACCGCAGCGCAGGCGCCGACCGGAATGCAGACAATGACCAGATCGGCGCCTTCGACCGCAGCGGCGTTGCTTTCAACAACATGATCGGCAAGGCCAAGCTCGGCAACGCGTCGACGGGTGCGTGGCGATCGCGCGGTCGCGACAATCGTCCGCACCGCACCCTGGGCGCGGGCCGCGCGGGCGATCGAAGAGCCGATAAGGCCGACACCGATCAGCGCCAGGCGATTGAACAAGGGAGCCGGTTCGCTCATGCCGGTTTCCCCAGAAATTCCTTGAGTGCCTGCACCACGAGGCGATTGGCCTCTTCGGTGCCGACGCTCATGCGCAAGGCGTTGGGCAGCTTGTACGCCGCAACCTGGCGCAGGATCAGGCCGCGTTCGGTAAGAAATTCGTCCGCATCGCGGGCCGTCCTTCCCTTCTTTTCCGGGAAATGAATCAGCACGAAGTTCGCCGCGCTCGGGGTCACGCTCAGTCCAAGCTTGCCGATCTCTTCAGTCAGCCAGGCAAGCCAATGCGTATTGTGCGCGCGCGAGCGTTCCACATGGGCGGTGTCACGGATTGCAGCAATGCCCGCGGCGATGGCGGGACCATTCACGTTGAATGGTCCGCGAATTCGATGGACGGCGTCCACCACGTGCGCGGGTCCATACATCCAGCCAAGGCGCAGCGCTGCAAGTCCGTAGATTTTGGAAAACGTGCGCGTCATCACCACGTTGTCAGTGGTTGCCACCAATTCAATCCCGGACTCATAGTCATTGCGCTGCACGTATTCGGCGTACGCGGCATCGAGCACAAGCAGTACGGTTTGCGGCAATCCTTTGTGCAGCCGCTTGACTTCATCGAACGGGATGTAAGTGCCGGTAGGATTGTTTGGGTTCGCCAGAAATACGATCTTCGTCCTTGGCGTCACTGCTGCAAGAATGGCGTCGACATCCGCCGTGAAATTCCTTTCTCGCGCGGCAATTGCATTCGCGCCGGTGCCCATTGTCGCGATCGGGTAAACCAAAAAGCCATGCGTTGTATAGATCGCTTCGGCGCCGTCGTTGAGGTAGGCGCGCGCAAGCAGATTCAGCAAATCATCGGAGCCGGCACCGCAGACGATGCGATCGGGATCGAGCCCGTAGGCGGCGCCGATCGCCTCGCGCAACGCTGAAGCGGAGCCATCAGGATAGTCTTCAAGGTGTTCGCCGACCGCGCGATAGGCCGCGATTGCATTCGGGCTCGGCCCCAACGGCGTTTCGTTGGAGGAGAGCTTGAACACTCGGGCGACGCCTGGCGCCGTGCTCTTGCCCGGGACGTAGGGGGCGATGTCGAGCACGCCTGGGCGCGGGTGCGGGCGGTTCGCAGTCATTAATGGTGTCCGAACAGTCAGGCCTTCTCGGCGGCAACCGTATAGCGGGTTGCGTGGCTTCCGACGAGGGCCGCCGAGCGGACGGTGGCGCCGGCATTAACCAACGCCGCGCTGATCGATTGGAGGCTGGTTTCCTTCGGCAGCGTTATCAGCAGGGCAGCTCCATCGAAGGCATGGTCCGGAACGGCGATGAAGTCAGCAAGCGCACTTAGCGCCTGCGCAGGGCCTACGCCCCAGCCGGAGACGCGCACGCTCCACACCTCGGCTCCAGTCGCCATGGCATCGGGCGCAACGCGGCAGATCACGAACACCGGCAAGGCGGCCGGGTGATCGGGACGCTCGACGAACGGCAGCCGCGCAATGATTTTGGGCGCGGCATCGAACTCGAGGGCGCTCCACCACGCCCCCGCCGAGGCGATGTCGAAGGCGGGCACAAGGCCGAGATCACCTTGAGACGTCGATACGGCTGCAACAACGCCGGCGGCACCCATATGTGGAACGAACGGAACGGTGAAGCCAAAATGAAAACGAGCGGAATCGCGCATAAGCGCATCGCCTGCCGTTAAATCGGCATGAACTGAAAATGGTGCTTGCACGTAGGTAAAAGTTGAAATGATAACCCGCCAGATGCTCTCGACAGTATCAAGTGGCAATATCCCTTTGTGTCGGTCGACCAGCCGGCGCATCATCTGTGCTTCGCGAACGGGCCGGAACGCGGACATGCCGGTGTCCTGGCTGCGCTTTACCGCGATCAGGCGGTCGATAATCTCACCGCGTTCGATCAGAAGCTGGTGCATCGCCTCGTCGATACGGTCGATCTCCTTGCGTAGATCGGCCAGCGCGGGTGCTTCGGTCGGTTTTGCCATGCCGGCATTGATAGGTGGGCCGGGGGCTGAAATCAAAGAAAACATTGACTGCAACCTTTTACGTTGACAGTAAACCTCTGCTAATCGATCCCCGATACGGGTAGTGCCGGGAGCGGACCGATTGTGATGGGCGAATTGACATGGGCGATTTGACATGGGCGATGCCATGACGAGTATGCACGATGTGGTTGATGCGCCGCGCGAAGCGGACCAGCCGCGCGACTCGCTGATCGCCCGGTTCGGAGCCGACAAGCCGCTCAAGCTCGATGCCGGCGTGGAGCTCGCGCCATTCCAGATTGCCTATAAGACATATGGGACGCTCAACGCGCAGCGTACGAACGCGGTGCTGATCTGCCATGCGCTGACCGGCGACCAGCACGTCGCCAGCGTGCATCCGGTGACGGGGAAATCAGGTTGGTGGGACACAATGGTTGGGCCGGGCCGGCCCATCGATACCGAGCGCTATTTCGTGATCTGTCCGAATGTCGTCGGCGCCTGCATGGGGACGACGGGACCGTCGTCGACCGACCCGAAAACGGGCAAGCCCTGGGGCCTGGACTTCCCGGTTATCACCATTCGCGACATGGTGCGCGCTCAGGCGATGCTGCTCGATCATCTGGGCATCGAATCGCTGTTCACCGTTGCAGGCGGCTCGATGGGCGGCATGCAGGTGCTGCAGTGGGCTGCAAGCTACCCGCAGCGCGTGTTCAGCGTGTTGCCGATCGCCTGCTCGACGCGTCATTCCGCGCAAAACATCGCCTTCCACGAGGTTGGACGGCAAGCGATCATGGCTGACCCCGAGTGGCGTGGCGGCCGTTACCTTCTGGAAAACACGAATCCGCGGCGCGGGCTCGCCGTCGCGCGCATGGGCGCGCACATCACTTATCTGTCCGATGCCGCTCTGCATCGGAAATTTGGCCGCAAATTCCAGGATCGCGAAAATCCGACGTTCTCGTTCGATGCGGATTTTGAAGTCGAATCCTATCTGCGCCATCAGGGAATTTCGTTCGTCGAGCGGTTCGATGCGAACTCGTATCTCTACCTGACGCGAGCCATGGATTATTTCGATCTTGCGGCGGACTACGGCGGCGTGCTCGCCAAGGCTTTCAGCGGTTCACCGACACGCTTCTGCCTGATCTCATTCACAAGCGATTGGCTGTTCCCAACATCGGACTCACGGGCCATCGTGCATGCGCTGAATGCCGCGAGCGCTCGGGTCTCGTTCGCCGAAATCGTGACCGACAAAGGTCACGATGCTTTTCTGCTCGACGAGCCTGAACTCTTTGCGATCGTGCGTGGCTTCCTCGACGGGGCCGGCGGCGCGCGCGGTCTGGGCTCCAGGAGCTAATTTAAGAGCGGATCCATGAGCACGCTTTCCCGCGCCGATAACAGCCCGACGGGCGCCGATATCCCGCACACGTCCAGTGGCGCCCGCGTCGACCTGGTGCTAGTCGCTCAAATGGTCGAGCAAGGGGCCAAGGTGCTCGATGTGGGCTGCGGCGATGGAGAACTCCTGCGCCTTTTGAGCGAAACCCGCGGCGTGGACGGGCGTGGCATCGAGTTATCGCGCGAAGGAGTGAATGAATGCGTGGCGAAGGGTCTGGCTGTCATTCAGGGCGACGCCGACACCGATCTCGGCGACTATCCGGACGATGCGTTTGACTACGTGATCTTGTCGCAAACGCTTCAGGCGACCCGACATCCCCGCGCTGTGCTCGAGCACATGCTTCGCATCGGGAGTAGGGCGATTGTGTCCTTTCCGAATTTCGGTCATTGGCAAGTACGCCTGCAACTTCTGTTCGCAGGTCATATGCCGCGCACCGATATTCTGCCCTTTAGCTGGTACGACACGCCCAATATCCACCATTGCACCATCAAGGATTTCCGCCACCTCTGCACGGAAATCGGCGTACGGATGGAAAAAGCGGTGGCTCTGAATGCGTGGGGCTCGCCGCTACGACTCAATGCCCCGTGGTGGTTCTGGAACCTGTTCGGCGAGCAGGCAGTGTTCTTGCTAACCCGCAAAGGCTGAGTGCCGCTAAGTCCGAAATCTATGCCGCGGCCCTGAATTTCTTCGCCGCTAAGTATTAATCTTGACCAATTTCAGTATTTTATCGGCCTTCTGAGGTATGCTGTTCTCGGCATAGCGTATACTTTATTACAGGCAGGTATTCCGATGGAATAGCAGCTATGCATTTCCGTCAAACGACCTTCCAATGATCACGAAATTGCCATATGCGAACTGCGTTTGAACGCCGCGTCTTCTGCTCGACTATTTGGTGAAGGCGCATTGCTTAAATAACTAAGGGGACTAACTTGATGACTGCAAATAATACAAGACGAGCGTCGATTTTGCTGTGTTCGGTCGCGGCTGCTGCTCTCGCAACGTCAGCCGTCGCGAGACCCGCCCACCATCGCCATCGGGTTGCTCAGGCGACGCCCGTTGCGAGCCAAATGATGGCTGGAGCCGATCGCGACATCCGCTATCCCGCGAATGCCGAGCGGACAGCGATTCAGTCAGGCGGCGTAATCGCACGGTTGCGGAGTCGGTCTATCGGGCCAGTCGAATCCATGCCTACGTA
>DAISKM010000089.1:540-9922 GCA_036820945.1 Pseudolabrys sp. | reverse complement strand
ATCCCATTCTTGACCCAGCGGACAATCCGCTCAATGCGCTGTTTGACGCGTGACGCTGTCTCCGGCTTCTTGCGCCAGATCAGTGCCAGCGTGGCGCTGACCAACGCGCCATCGATCGCGGCAACCGGACGTTTGCCCAGCCCAGGAAAGGCGTACTGCTTAAGCGTGTTTCGCCACTGCTGCCGGTGCTTGGCATTGCGCCATCCGGCCTCGTGCGTGGCAAGGTATGCCGCCGCTGCGGACTTGAACGTCATGGCGGCGCCGGCGTCGATGCGCTGGGCGTCTCGCGCCGCCTGCCGCGCTTCGATCGGGTCAATGCCTTCAAGAATCAGTCGACGTGCTTCGCGGGCGCGTGTACGGGCATCAGCAAGCCCGACCAGGTGCACCGGCCCCAGACCCATTTCGCGGGCGGTGCCGTTGCGCATGTAGCGCAGCACCCAGGACTTTGTGCCGGTTGGCCCAACGTGCAGCCACAGGCCGCGGCCGTCGCCATAGCGGCCGGGCGATTTCGTCTTTTCGACTTTTGCCGCTGACAGTTTTTCCGCCCCGCCCATGGTCGCCCCTTCCACAGTCCGTTCCACAAAACGTATCTGGAACGTACCGGAAGCGACGGGAACGGGCTAGGACATCAATGCCAATAAAATCGGGGATAAGTTGAAATTTTTGGAACGCGTGGAAACGTTTCGGAACGTAAGCAGGCGGTCTCCCTCTCCGCCAGTTAACTGTTTGCAATCATTCGTCACCATACCCACGCCGACATTAGGTACTGACGAGATACATCTATGGCGAGAAAAATTCAGCACCTCTCGCCCGCAAAGGTCCGAACTGCGAAAGCGGTTATGTAGGGCGATGGCGGCGGGCTATATCGTCAAATCACTATCGGTGCTGACGGCATGCAAGATCATGAGGCACGGGTCCTAGGGGATTGCCGCTTCTGTGCCTGGATGCTTCTCCCTAGCTTCCCAGATGCAGTGCGCCGGTCGGCATTCGCAGCACGGATCGTCTCGGCCATCGGGCTCAACGAAAACCAATGCGGGAAAGAGCGAACGTCGGCCGGCGCTCCATCCAGCTTAACCTGCTCCTTGCGCACAGCCTCAGCCAGCGTCGAGCGACCGAGCCAGACCCGATAAAAAGCCCAGATGTCGGCCGAGACTATTAGGTCAATTTCAAAGCCGGGATTCTTCAGGCAGACCGAAGCATCGGACGGCTCGATGAGCAGCCAGTAAGCGCGCTTAATTGCACCGCGAAATTCGAATTGAAGAACCACACGGCGCCGGGGAATGCGCTCAAAATCGACGCGCCGTCGCATCCACCAGAGGAGGACAATCGGATCGAGCTCGTCCGGCCGCGGATCGCCAAAAGCCCAACGCGCGCCCCATTCTCCCAAAACGTCGATTACCCGCTGAAGTTCGCGCCCGGCCGACGTCAGCCGATACTCGCTCCATTTGCCGCGTTTGGGCGCGCGCCGCTCAACAATGCCAACCCGCTGCAGGCGGCGCAGACGCTCAGCAAGGAGCGATCGGGACATATGCGGTAGGCCCCGTTCGAGCTCATTGAAGTGTGTAACATCTGCAAGCAGCTCGCGGATGATGAGCACGGTCCAACGATCGGCAACAATCTCCGCCGCACGCGCCACCGGACAGTATTGTCCGTAACGGTACATGTCTCATCTTAGCAGACGCGAACAAAGCAAAGCAGTCCACTTTTCGAACTAGTCTCGCCTTACGACGTCAATCATCCTGTGCCGAGGCAGCGATCGAGCGATGTCAGCAGTACGGGAACGGAGAGGATTCATGCAGACTGATGAACTGAGTAGACGGGAAGTTCTCAATCGCCTCGCAGTCCTGCCGCTCATTGCGCTGCTTGCCCAAACAGGCAAGGCTGCCGCGCAGCCGGCTGGCAGTCCGGTGAAGGTCGACACCAAGGGCTTGGTCGCCAAGATCAAGTTCGAAGCGCCACTCGCCGGATTTCTCACCGATCTCAACGGAAAATATAAGCTTCGTGTTACGGAATTGACGCTCGCTCCCGGCGGGCACGTCGGCGAACACAACCACGTCGGTCCTGGAATCCGACAGGTAACATCGGGTCACATGACCTACGTGCTTCCAGACAAGACGGTCGTCTACGGCCCTGGCGAATTCTTCTTCGAATCCGGCGATATTAATCACACGGTTTTCAACAAGACGAGCGAGCCAATGGTGCACGTGCTGTTCGAGGTACTGCCCGCGGACCTGAGCGGGCCGTCATTGATCCCGGTCAAGCATCATTGAGAAAGGCTGTAGCCGGTAGCCAAATGAAATCGATGCCGACATACAGGCTCGTCGAGGTCATGTCCGCTTTACCCTCGAAGGCGGACCTCGCTATACTGTGACCGACGTGCGCTCTTTTTTGCACCGCTGGCTTCTCGGATGATGGTCCGACGATACATTCGTTCCACTCCGGCAGAAGAGAAAAAATGGCCAGGTCTTCGTTTTGCTAACGATGCTCTCTGTGCGATCCAAATTCCTTACGACGACTTTGGTACTTCTGGCTGTGGCTTCCGTGCACCCGGCAGCTGCACAAGTTCTTATCCCGCACGGCGATTTCGACAGCGATTTCGAGAAATATCTGGTGGCGACAATTTCCTTCGTGCTTCTCTGTTTAGCGGCTTGGCAGTTCTACAGAAATCGCCGGTAACGCACCGTACGAGCGGACATTCGACTTAAAATAATCGGGCCCCGATGTTCTCGGGGCCCGCAGATTGCGTGTTTTGCCCTTAGTAGCAAACGCGCTTGCGCACAGTCACGCGATCGCCAAGGCGGTTGATCCGCTGAGTGACTACGACTCGGCATCCGCGGTCATAGGCGTAAGCGCCTCGACCATAATGACGATGACGCCAGCCGTCATGATCGCGGTCACCAACCGAAATGCGAACATCTTGGGCGTTTGCAACTCCGAGGCCGCTGGTTAAAGGCAGAGCCAATACCAAGGCTGCTCCCAGAACGAGATATTTCATGCGTGTTCCTCCTCCTGCACTGAGTGCATAATCGGTGAACCGGGGTATCGGTTCCTGAAATTGCGGATGGAACCCGCTGGGAAAAGTGGAGGTATTTCGATTCCCGCTATCAGAAAGCGGGCGCGATTGGCCTGAGGTCCAAGTCGGCATTCTGCTAAATTGGCAGTTCGGCGCCGCGAGGACGCTTGGATCGGCGAGGGCCGCTATCGTGATGACGATCATTGCCGGCGATCTCGATAATTCGCAGGTATGCGCTCTCCTTGAACACCACGCGACGACCGCCCGCGCCGAAACCGCGCGAGGAAGTGCACACGCGCTTGACCTGGCGAGCTTGAAAGCCTCGGACATCAACGTCTGGGCGGCGTGGGATTGCGACACGCTGCTAGCGGTGGGTGCACTCAAGCGGCTCTCGATTGATCACGGTGAGATCAAGTCTATGCATACGGCTCAGGCATGTCGACGAAAAGGCGTCGGAACGGCAATGCTTCTCCATATCGTCGAAGCTGCTCGGGCAATGGGGTTGTCTCGTTTGAGCCTTGAAACAGGTTCCTGGCCGTACTTTTTACCTGCCCGTGAACTTTATAAGCGCCATGGATTTCGCGAGTGCCCGCCGTTCGGGCAATACGTTCCGGATCCAAACAGTGTCTTCATGACCCTTGAGCTCCCGTAAAGAAGAGCAAACCGTTCGCAATTAGTGGTCGTCTGCCATGTCTCGCTATAACGAAATCACTTTGCCATCGTCCGCCATTTCGAACTCGATCTGAGGTGAGCGCGACAACATATCCTCGCTCATATGAGTCAAAATCACGCGCTTGGCGCCAATCGCCGGCAGCTTGTCACGCAGTGTTGAAAGCGACAGATGAGCGCGAACGACTTTATTGAACATGTAACACTCGCAGATGAAGAGATCGGCGCCGCGCGCGGCCTCGAATAAGGAGTCGGTCCACTCGGTATCGCCGGAATAGCAAATGACCTTTCCGTCGAGCTCGATGCGATACGCGAGGCATGGGCCCGCCTTATCGTCGTGATGGACGTGGAATGGCGTTATCGCCAGCTCGCCGATTCGGTTTTGTGCGCCAATCGTGAGCTCGCGCAGCGTTAATTCGAAGGGCAGCTTGCGTTCGCCGGGAAATGTCGCGGCGAACAACCGGTCATACCAACCGGGCAGGCCGGGCGGGCCCGCGATCGTCAGCGGCCTGGTTCGCTTGGCGACAAGCTGTGCGTCGAGGACGAAAAACGGCACACCACCGAAGTGATCAAGATGGAAATGCGTCAGCAAGATGAGATCAATTGCGTTACGATCGATCCCCAGTCTTTTTATTGCGACGAGCGAAGACGCGCCGCAATCAATCAGAAAATTTCCCGCGGCACCATGAACATGAAAGCAGGTGTTGAATCGACCGCCTGACCCGAACGCGTCGCCGCAACCGATGAACTGCAGGCGCATTGCACCCTCCATCCCCGCGGGAAACCTGACGTTTCCCGACACGTAGCGCGGGGCTCAAAACAGGTCTATGCTGTGCACCAGGAGCATAGGTGTTATGGGTCAGCTCCTGATCACGCTGATCGTTCCGCCGATGGTGGGTCTGATCACCTACATCGTTCTGCGCCGTCTTTGGGAACGGAACGAGGAAGCTCCCAGCCCGAGCGAAGCAGTCAGCCGGCAAGAACCCTCCCTGGTCGACAAGCACGAAGAGATGCCGGCGCATTAGACCGATAGGAATCTCGCGGGACTGAAATCGCATGAATTTCGCGGCGGATACCAATGCGCGAATCCGCCGCAGCGATCTGGCAGGTCGGTTCCTTGAATTCCTTGAGGGACTTCCCAAATAGCGCAGCCGTTGGAGTTTGAACCCGTTGGGGATGCGCCATGAGCTACTTGCGAACGGCAATTTTGCTCGCTGGCCTGACGGCCCTGTTCATGGGGGTCGGCTATCTGATCGGCGGAGCCAATGGCGCGCTGATCGCGTTCCTCGTCGCTGCCGCGATGAATTTCTTTACCTACTGGAATGCCGACAAACTTGTGCTGTCGACACAGGGCGCCCAGGAGGTCGACGAGCATACGGCACCCGAGCTCGTTCACATCGTGGCTGAACTGGCCAGTCGCGCCGGGCTGCCAATGCCGCGCGTCTACATCATGGACAATCCTCAGCCGAACGCCTTCGCCACCGGGCGCAATCCGCAGAATGCTGCGGTCGCGGTTACCACCGGGCTGCTTAACATGCTTTCGCGGGACGAGCTGGCGGGCGTTATTGCCCATGAGCTTGCCCACATCAAGAATCACGACACGCTTTTGATGACGATCACGGCGACGATTGCCGGGGCGATCTCCATGCTGGCCCAGTTTGGGATGTTCTTCGGCGGAGGCCACCGCGACAGCAACGGTCACGGCGGCATGGGCATGATCGGGACGCTGCTGATGGTCGTCCTGGCGCCGCTCGCCGCCATGCTGGTGCAGATGGCGATCAGCCGTACGCGCGAGTACGCCGCCGACAACATGGGTGCGCGCATCAACGGAAATCCTGGGGCTCTTGCATCCGCGCTGGCGAAGCTCGATGCGGCCGCGCATCAGATCGAAAATATTCCCGCGGAACAGAATCCTGCGGCGGCGCATCTGTTCATCGTCAACCCGCTTTCGGGGGCGCGCATGGACAATCTGTTCGCGACCCATCCATCGACAGAGAACCGCATCGCTGCTTTGCAGCAGCTCGCCGCGGAGATAGGTGGCGCTTCTTTTGCACAGCCCGCGCGGAGAGCCCCCGCGGGTGGACCATGGAGTCGGCGCAGTCCCTGGGGCTGAGTGCCCACTTTAATAGGGAAAAGCCCGGGCGTGGCGACGCTCGGGCCTTTCGTTTTGACAGCAGGTGCGAAGCTGACCGAGGTTTTGTTTCACTTTTCCTTCGGCAGGTTGCGCAGTTCGCTCATTCCTACTGACCCGGACGGTTCTTCATCATCTCCTCGACCTTTTTCTTTACTGCCTCGAGGTTGAACGAAGCCGGATCCTGCATCGGCGGGAATTCGATTGCAGTCTGCGCCAGCTTCCCGACATACTGCTGGACCATGACAAAGCGCCAGAACTCGCGGGCAAAGAAGTCGTTCCCGTAGCCCCAGGCGCCAGTGTTGGGCGACTCGCTGCGAATATTGGGCGTGCGCTCGAACGGATCCTGGCGAATGTTGACCATCCCGGGCATATCGGTGGTGGTCTTTTCGCCTGGCCAGCCATACGGCTGCTGGTAGAACGTGAACTTGAAGTCATCCAACCGAACCGCGCCCAGGTTCGCGCCGCCGAAGTAGAAGAGTTCGTGGCGCTTGGATGGGCCTTTCCCGGTGAGAAGATCCATCTGGTTGTAGCCGTCGAGATGGTTCTTGTAGGTCCGGTCGCCGAGCTGGACGCCCTTGAGCAGCTGGTCAGTGATGTTCGGATTGCCCGCAGCAGCGGCGAGCGTCGGCAGCCAATCGAGGCCCGAGAAGAGCCCGTTCTCGACTGTGCCTGGCCTGACCTGGCCCGGCCAGCGGATGATGGCTGGTACGCGGAAGCCGCCTTCGCCGACTGTACCCTTGGTGTTCTTGAATGGCGTCATGCCGCCATCCGGCCAGGTGAACACTTCGGCGCCGTTGTCGGTCGTGAAGATCACGATCGTATTGTTGGTTTCGCCAATGTCGTCGATTTTCTTGAGTAGTGCGCCGACGCTGTCGTCCAACTGCGCCATGCCGGCTTCCTCAAGGCCGTAGTTGGTCTGGCTGTTCTGCATTGATTTGTATTTTTCCGAGAGGAACGTCCAGACGTGCATGCGCGTGGTGTTGTGCCAGACGAAGAACGGCTTGCCGTCGCGCTTGGCCTTGTCCATGAAGTCGCTGGTCGCCTTGACCAACACTTCGTCGAAGGTCGTCATGTCGTACTTCGCCTTCAGGAAAGGGAGGTCGTGCATGTTCTGCACGTTCGACATGTTCGGGAACGGCGGCAGCGGCCCTTCATCGACGACCCTCTGCTTGCCGATCTTGCCCCAGCGCGGCATCTCGGTCGGATCGTCGCGGTCGGTCGCAAAGCTGCGGACAAGGCTGCGCGGCCCGTAAGTATTGTAGTATTTCTCGTCGACCGGGAAGGAAAACCAGTACGGATCGGACATTGCATCGAGGTGGTACAGGTACCCGAAAAATTCATCGAAGCCGTGCAACGTCGGGAGAAATTTGTTCAGGTCGCCGAGGTGGTTCTTGCCGAACTGCCCGGTTGCATAGCCTTGTGCTTTCAAAACGGTGGCTAGCGTCACGGCCTGTGCCGGGATACCGACGTCCGCGCCGGCTTGTCCCACCGTCGTCAGACCGGTGCGGATCGGCAGCTGGCCGGTAATGAAATTCGCCCGACCGGCGGTGCAACTCGCTTCGGCATAGTAGTCGGTGAACCGCATCCCTTCGGAGGCAAGCCTGTCGAGGTTCGGCGTCTTCCCCGACATGATTCCTTGATGATAGGCGCTGACATTGAACCAACCGACGTCGTCGCCCATGATGACAAGGATGTTGGGTCTGCGCTGCTGCTGTTGCTGCTGCGCGGCAGCCGGCGTGCTCGCCATCACGATCGCTGCAGCGAACATCCCGATCAAACCGAGCAAAATTTTTCTGTAGGCCGTCATGATCGAATTCCTTCGCGCTATTCAACGTTGAATGCACCGCATCTTCTGACGGTGAACCGGCGAGGAATTTGAACCGTGAACGGCAGGAATAATATTGACCTTTGGGACAATGCCATAGGGTATTACCGCCACGTAAATGGAGCCAACACAATCAATGCGAGACGGGCGCCGTCAGGCCGATGCGTTCACTGGCTTTCGAGAGACCCCAACAGCTCGCGGATCGGCACCGACACGACATTGGGCGTGCCCCAGGCTGTCGAAATGCGTTGTTCGCCGAACGGCGTGCGGAAAATCTGCGTGATCACTGTGCTGATGACGGCTGCGATCCGGCCTTCGCAATCGAACACCGGTGCTCCGGAGGCGCCATGGTCGATGACGAGACGGTTGTTCCCCTCGTATATTTCAAGAAGACCGGTCCCCGCGAGTTTGCCATCGGTTGCGTACTGCACAAACCGGCCAGTTACAGCGCGGCGTTGGCGATTGGGATAGGCCATCGTCACGATGCGATCATCCGGCACGAGCGGCGACATCCGGATTGGGACGGTGCGCGCGGTAGATATCGCGGTCTGCAATTCAAGCACGGCCAATTTTTCCGGCCCAGCGCCCGCCACGCGCTGAATGCGGACAGGGATCGAATGACTTTCGGCGGCATCCTGAATGGTGAGAATCTTCCATTCCTCGGTGGAAAGCCCCATTGCGGCGACGACGTGTTCGACGGTTACGAGGCTGGTGGGAGACCGGAACCAGCCGGTGCCCTGGATACCGAGCAAGTCGGGCTGCGCCGCGCGCTCCCCGTCGTCGAAATATCGCGTAATGCCTACCGTCGAATGCGCCAGCAACGCCGAGTCAATGCACGCCGTTTCGCCGCGGGACTGGACAGGAATCAACACGAGCGAAATCAGCGCAAAGTAAGCCAGCCTGTGCATTACGATCGTCGCCCCTTTCCCCATCCAAAAGGAGCGTAGAATCGGGAATGCGACAAGAACGGCTTGCCGATTATCCGGAGAAATTCACGGGTATTCGCGCTTTTTTTTGCCGACAGTTGCTTTTTTGCGACGCACTCATGATCTCCGCTGTCCGGCGGATCGAGTGCGTAACGCAGAAGAGATTCGAGACGTTCCTAAGTCCTGTTGCCGACTCTCGAAGCTTTCGGCCAAATGGGGTGCCAGTGGCCGCCGGGGCCATAAGCGATATGGCCCGAGGTTCAAATCCCCTCGATAGGATTGAATGCCGAAAAAATTTCGGCGGTAAGACGAGACCGGCGCTTGAGTGCCTAGATAGCGAGTCTCTGGATCGCGGTCGGCAACGTCTCAGACTTGTGCTTCTTGCAATAGGCCATGACCTTCTGCGAATTCCGTTGCAGACGGCTGTAATCCAGAACGTTGCTGCCTCTGGACGCGTTGTAATAACCGCTCATAAAAAACCGCACGAAATTTTGGCTTTCAGGATCGTATCCAAGCCAATCACCGCAGGTGATTTTGTTCATGTCAAGATTCACCTGGGCCGAAGCCGGCAGCGAGGCTGCGCCCAGAACGACAGAAGCAATGACAACAACTTTTTTGTTCATGGCGATTCTCCGATCTGCAAAACGCTCATTGACCTGTCGCATTTTTCAACCCGGACATGACGGTCTCTTGCGGATGGTACTGGCACCAGGCCTTTACGTTCGCGATATTTTTTTGATGGGCTACCAGGTCGACCGTGGTCTTGCCAAGCTGATAGCTGAACCAGCCGCTCATCCAGGCAGAAAAGTCACGCG
>DAISKM010000089.1:0-530 GCA_036820945.1 Pseudolabrys sp. | reverse complement strand
GGCGAGATATTGCTCGCACCGGATGTTGGCCATCTCGATCGTCAACTGTGCATTGGCAGCCAACGGCGCAACAAAAATCGCAATTGCTAGGCCTAGCAGTCGGAATGTCATTTTGGTTTGTCCTCTCATGCAGCGTTCAAACTGACCGCGTCTTTCCTAGATTAGCCTCACAGAAAGCAGGCCCCCGTGCGATTGGCCTCAGGTCCAATAGTGCCCGGCCTTCTTCCCTAAATATTCCGGAGTTTCTCCGTGAACCGATTGATGGAGAACCCCCTGACCTATGTTGGCGGAAACCGCGTATAGCTCACCAAATTTTTCGCTACAAGCACTTGCGCCGGCACGAGGACAAAGAGGCGTGTTCGACGTTTCACGTAGTCGCCCGCCTCGTAGTTCGCGCAGAATGGATCAGATTGAACAGCTCGGGTGCGCAGAGGCACTAACGGCTTCATCCACACCTCTTAACGGAGGCAAACGCGCACGAGCACACGTCCAAGTTCTTCAATACGCAATCTTTTTGGATTTCATTTCGC
>DAISKM010000088.1:7575-9988 GCA_036820945.1 Pseudolabrys sp. | reverse complement strand
GGTGGCAACAGGCCGAAGCTTTATTGGTCCGTGATGGCGGTCCAGATGCTGGGCGCGATTCCCGTGCCGGTCTATGCCGATGCTGTCGCCGACGAACTGGCGTATGCGCTCGCTCACGCCGAGGTTCGCTTTGCCGCGGTCGAGGATCAGGAGCAGGTCGACAAGATCCAGTCGGTCATGAAGCGGCTCCCCCAGCTGGAGTTGATGGTCTACGACGAGAAGCGTGGCCTGCGCGATTACGATCACAGTCGCCTTCGCCCGATCGACGAGGTTATTGACGAAGGTCGCAAAGCTCTGGCCGATCCCGCCGTCGCGGCCTGGCTCGATAACGAAATCGCGACCAGCAAAGGCAGCGATCCTTCGATCATTCTCTATACTTCAGGCACGACCGGCACGTCCAAGGGCGTCGTGCTCACCAACGAACGTTCGATACATGCTGCGGCCGATACTGTCGCGTTCGACAAGCTAACGGAAAAAGATGTGGCACTCGCGTATCTGCCGCTCGCCTGGGTCGGTGACCACTATCTCAACTATGCGCAAGGCCTGGTCTCCGGCTTCTGCACCGCCTGCCCGGAAAGCCCCGACACGGCGATGAGCGATCTGCGTGAAATCGGTCCCAGTTTCTATTTCGCGCCACCGCGCACGTTGGAGCAGCTGCTCACGCGCGTGATGATCCGGATGGAAGATGCCGGTCTCATCAAGCGAAAGGTGTTTCACTATTTCATCGCCGTGGCGCGCCGCTATGGCGAGCGCATTCTCAATGGCGAAAACGTGCCGCTGACGGGGCGTGTTCTCTACGCAATCGGCAATATCCTCGTCTATGGCCCACTCAAGAACGTGCTGGGCTTCTCGCGCGTGCGCGTCGCCTATACTGCCGGGGAGGCCGTCGGGCCGGATCTTTTCAGCTTCTACCGCTCTATCGGGCTGAACCTGAAGCAGTTGTACGGACAGACCGAAGCATTTCTCTACGTTACGGCCCAGCCAGATGGCGAAATCTATGCCGATACGGTGGGGCCTGCATGCCCCAACGTCGACATTCGGATCGCCGACAATGGCGAGGTGCAGTTCAGGTCACCGGGTATGTTCTCCGGCTATTTCAAGGATGAGACAAAGACCGCGGAAGTGATGACCCCGGATGGCTATGTAAAAACCGGCGACGCCGGCTTTTTCGACGAAAAGACCGGACACCTCAAGATCATCGACCGCACCAAGGATGTCGGAAAGCTGAACGACGGGACGATGTTCCCGCCGAAATACATCGAGAACAAACTCAAGTTCTTTCCGAATATCCACGAGGCCGTGGCGCTGGGCGACAAGCAGGATTTCGTCACGGTGATGCTCAACATCGATCTCACCGCGGTTGGAAGCTGGGCGGAACGCAACAACGTGGTCTATGGCTCGTATCAGGAGCTCGCCGGGCATCCGCTGGTTTATGACATGCTCGAAAAGCATGTGGCGGAAGTGAACCGCTCGCTCGCCGAAGACAAGGTGATGGCGGGGGCGCAGATCAGGCGGTTCCTGATTCTGCATAAAGAGCTCGATCCCGACGACGGGGAAATCACCCGCACACTGAAGGTGCGGCGCGGTTTTATCGCAGAACGCTATGCGCCGCTGATCACGGCGCTCTACGACGGTTCAAAAGAGGCAGATATTTCGACCCAGGTGACCTTCGAAGACGGTCGCAAGGGCACGATCAGCGCCCGCGTGAAAATCCGCGACATGAAACCCGCAGCCACTCCCGCCATGGGGAAAGCGGCATGAGAGCGACCGGGGGCCCGGACGTTGCGGTCGGCGACGAGCTGTTATCGGTCGAGAACGTGTCGCTCTCTTTTGGCGGCGTAAAGGCGGTCAGCGACGTTTCCTTCGACATCCGCAAAGGCGAAATCCGGGCGATCATCGGGCCAAATGGCGCCGGCAAGACGTCGATGCTCAATATCATCAACGGCTTCTACCACCCGCAAAAAGGTTGCATTACGTTCAAGGGGCAAACCCGCGCAAGGATGCGCCCTCATGACGCTGCCTATGGCGGCATCGCGCGCACGTTTCAAAATGTCGCCCTGTTCCGGGGCATGACCGCGCTCGACAACATCATGGCCGGCCGCACCCTGAAAATGCACAGCAATTTCTTCTGGCAGCTTCTCCGCTACGGTCCCGCGATACGAGAAGAGGTCGAACATCGTCATCGTGTCGAAGAGATCATCGATTTCTTGAAAATCCAGGAGATCCGACGTGTGCCTGTAGGGCGTCTCCCCTACGGTTTGCAGAAACGGGTCGAGCTTGGCCGCGCGCTCGCCATGGAGCCGGAATTGTTGCTGTTGGACGAGCCAATGGCCGGAATGAATCTCGAAGAAAAAGAAGACATGTCGCGCTTCGTGCTCGATGTGAACGATCACTATGGCACGACGATTGCGCT
>DAISKM010000088.1:0-7565 GCA_036820945.1 Pseudolabrys sp. | reverse complement strand
ATTGCGCTGATCGAGCACGACATGGGCGTGGTGATGGATCTCTCGGATCGGGTGGTGGTGCTCGATCACGGCATCAAGATCGCCGACGGCACGCCCGACGAGGTCAAACGAAACCAGGCCGTGATCGACGCTTATCTCGGCGTGGCGCACTGAGGACGCATGGACATCCTTTACAAGATCTTCCTCGATCCCTTCGTGCAAATGGGCACGGCGCCCGACCTGCTCGTGCAGACGCTGTGGGAGGGGATGGTCGGCGGGGTGCTTTACGCCCTGATCGCGCTTGGCTTCGTCCTGATTTTCAAGGCATCGGGGGTCTTCAACTTCGCGCAAGGGATCATGGTGGTCTTCGCGGCGCTCACGCTGGTCGGACTGTACAATGCCGGCATACCGCCCTTTCTGGCCCTTGGGCTGACCATTGCGGTGATGTTTGGGCTCGCCTTCGCGGTCGAGCGCGTCGTCTTGCGGCCGCTGATCAACCAGTCCGACATCATTCTGTTCATGGCGACGTTCGGCCTAACCTACTTTCTTATTGGGTTCGGACAATTTGTCTTCGGCGGCGACCCAAAAGTCATGATCACCGAGCAGCTTTATCTGCCGAAAGGCACGGTCACCTACAAGGCGTTCGGCGGGATCGTCTCCCTGCAGAAGCTCGACATCGCTGCGGCCGTCATTGCGTCGGTCATGGTGGCCGGTTTGGCCGTGTTCTTCTCGAAAACACGGATCGGTCGGGCTCTTCGCGCGGTGGCGGATAGCCACGAGGCCGCACTGTCGGTCGGCATTTCACTTGAGCAGATATGGGTGATCGTGTGGTTTGCCGCCGGCCTTGTGGCATTGGTTACGGGCATCATGTGGGGCGCGCGCTCGGATGTCTCGTTTGCGCTGGACGTAATCGCGCTCAAGGCACTGCCTGTCCTCATTCTCGGCGGCCTGACTTCAATCCCGGGTGCCATCGTTGGCGGCTTGATCATCGGCGTCGGCGAGAAGCTCTGGGAATTCTACTGGGGGCCGTTGATCGGCGGGGGCACCGATTCCTGGTTCGCGTTCGTGCTTGCACTGGTGTTCCTGCTGTTCCGCCCGCAAGGTCTGTTTGGCGAACGCATTATTGAACGGGTGTGACGAGCGATGCTTTACCGCGAGGCCGGCCAGTTCAAGACCAGCTACGCCACAGACCAGGCGATTTTTCCGATTCTGCAAGACCGCATCGGCATTATCGTCATCCTTGTCATCGCATTCGTCGGCATTCCGCTTATCGGCAATGACTTCCTCACCAACGCGGTGATGACTCCGTTCCTGATTTTCTCGCTGGCTGCAATCGGGCTCAACCTGCTTACGGGTTACACCGGGCTCCTTTCCCTCGGCACCGGCGCTTTCATGGGGGTAGGGGCCTATGCCTGCTACAAGCTGACTACGATCTTTCCCAACGTGAACATCATCATTTGGGTGATTGCGTCCGGTTTTTTCTCTGCGGCTGTCGGGGTCGCGTTCGGCCTGCCTTCCTTGCGCATCAAGGGTTTTTATCTCGCGATTGCGACCCTCGCGGCGCAGTTCTTTCTGGAATGGTGCTTCATCCGAATTCCCTGGCTTTACAATTACAATGTGTCGGCGGCCATCGAGGTCCCGCAACGCGAACTGTTTGGCATCATCATCACCGGTCCGCGCGCGAGCGCCGAGACGCGCTATCTGATCGTGTTGACGATCGTCGTCATCATGACCTGGATGGCCTCGAATATCGTGCATGGGCGCATTGGCCGCATGTGGATGGCGATTCGCGACATGGATATTGCCGCCGAGCTGATGGGAATTCGCCTGCTGCCGACCAAATTGCTCGCCTTCGCCGTGTCTTCATTCTATTGCGGCGTTGCAGGCGCGCTGTTGGTCTTCCTCTGGTACGGGGGCGCCGAGTCGACCGTGTTCTCGATTAATGAGAGTTTCACGGTCCTGTTCATGATCATTATTGGTGGTTTGGGGAGCCTGCTGGGCTCCTTCCTCGGCGCAGCATTGATCTACATCCTGCCGATCATCCTGCGTTTTGTGCCGCCGCAACTGGGCCTGCCGCTGCACGCTGCCACAGTTGAGCACCTGACGTTCATGATTACCGGGGCCCTAATCGTGTTCTTTCTTATCGCTGAGCCGGCGGGCCTTGCCCGCCTGTGGCAGATTGGCAAGCAAAAACTGAGGGTGTGGCCGTTTCCCTATTGATGGTACAAGATAGACCCAAGTTTGAGGCTATGGCTTGAAGCCATGGCTCGGAAAATCGCCTTTCAGCCAAATCGGACAGGCGAGTTACACAAACCAGAGGTTGCGCCGCCGGGCGTGAACGAAGGGAGGAATGCGATGAAGGCAAGACAATTTTTAGTCGGTGTGACCTGCGCGAGCGTGGTGGGAGCCGCTGTGCTCGTCAGCCAGGCGCAGGCGCAGGATTCAATTTATGTGCCGTTGCTGACTTACCGAACAGGCCCGTACTCGGGCTCAGGCATTCCGATTGCCAATGGCATGCACGATTATTTGGCCATGCTCAACGAGCGCGACGGCGGCATCGGCGGCGTGAAGCTCAACGTCGAAGAGTGCGAAACCGGTTACGACACCAAGAAGGGGGTTGAGTGCTGGGAATCGGTCAAGGGCAAGAAGCCAGCCGTCGTGAATCCGTATTCGACCGGCATCACCTTGCAGATCATCCCCAAGGCTGCAGTCGACAAGATCCCGATCCTGTCCATGGCCTACGGCTTATCGGCCTCGGCCGTCGGTAAAGATTTTCCCTGGGTGTTCAATCCGCCGGCTACCTACTGGGACGGCTTGTCGATGGTCATGCGCTACATCGGCGGCAAGGAAGGTGGCCTCGACAAGCTTAAGGGAAAGACCATCGGCTTTATTTTCCTCGAAAGCCCGTATGGCCGCGAGCCGCTCCCGCTGTTGCAGCAGTTTGCCAAGGACTATGGCTTCACGGTGAAGGAGTATTCGGTCGCCGGCAAGGAAATGCAGGATCAGTCGGCGCAGTGGCTGGCGGTCCGTCGCGATCGGCCGGCGTGGATGATCATGTGGGGCTGGGGCGCGATGAACCCGACGGCGGTCAAGCGCGCAGCCGAGAACGGATTCCCCATGGATCATTTCATCGGCATCTGGTGGTCAGGCAGCGATGACGACGGGCGCGGCGGCGGCCAGGAAGCCAAGGGCTATCTCGCGCTCAATTTCAACGGACTGGGTCCCAACTATCCCGCGCTCCAGGACATCAAGAAACATGTCGTGGACAAGGGCAAGAGCCAGGTCGAGAAGGACAAGTTCGCGGAGAACTTCTACAACCGCGGCGTCTACAACTCGGTGCTCGTCGCCGAAGCAATCCGCAACGCTCAGAAGCTGTCGGGCAAGAAGGTCGTGACCGGCGAAGATGTCCGCCGTGGCCTCGAGACGCTCAACATCAGCGAAGCACGCTGGAAGGAGCTCGGCTTCGCCGGCTTTGCGGCGCCGATCTCGGGCGTAAACTGCACCGATCACAACGGCCACGCGCCCGCCTACATGCAACAGTGGGACGGCGCCAAGTGGGTCAAGGTCTCCGACTGGATCCAGCCCATGAGAGACAAGGTGCGACCGATGCTTGAAGAGGCGGCCAAAGAATACGTCGAAAAGAACGCCGGCTGGCCGAAGCGCACCGAAGCGTGTGACAAGTCATCGTAACTTGATGCGCTGAAACATAAGCCTCTCCCCTGACGGGGAGAGGCTTCCCTTGCTTGGAGTGGTGGCTGATGTCCGCTGTCGAGCAGAATCCGGCAACGACCGCGCAAAGCGAGACCATTCTCTCGGTCAATAATATTGAGGTGATCTACGATCACGTCATCCTGGTGCTCAAAGGCGTTTCTCTTGACGTCCCCAAGGGCGGCATCGTTGCCCTGCTTGGCGCCAACGGCGCCGGAAAGACCACGACGCTGAAAGCAATCTCCAATCTGCTCCATGCCGAACGTGGTGATGTCACTAAAGGTTCGATCGTATTCGAAGGCGGCGAGGTGCAGGACCTTTCCCCAAACGAACTGGTGCGACGAGGCTGCATCCAGGTGATGGAAGGGCGGCACTGCTTCGGCCATCTCACCATCGAAGAAAATCTGCTCACGGGCGCATTCACCCGCCGCGACGGCAAGGCAGCGATCAAACGTGATCTCGATCTGGTCTATTCGTATTTTCCCAAGCTCGGCGAGCGGAAAAGTTCGCTTGCGGGCTACACGTCGGGGGGCGAGCAGCAGATGTGCGCAATCGGCCGCGCGTTGATGTCCCGTCCGAAGATGATCCTGCTCGACGAACCGTCAATGGGGCTTGCGCCGCAAATCGTTGAAGAAATTTTCGGAATCGTAAAGGACCTCAACGAGAAGGAGGGCGTGTCCTTCCTTTTGGCGGAACAGAACACGCATATGGCGCTACGCTTTGCGCGTTACGGCTATATTCTGGAAAACGGCCGCGTGGTGATGGATGGCGAGGCGACGACGCTCGCGGAGAACGAAGACGTCAAGGAATTCTACCTCGGCATTTCAGAAGGCCGGCGCAAATCGTTCCGCGAAGGCAAGCATTACCGACGGCGGAAGCGGTGGCTGGCGTAAGCCATGCCGGAACATTACGACGCGTTGGAAACCCGTGATCCCGTCGCCCGCGAGCGCGAACAATTCGCGCGGCTGGGCGAACTAATCGCGTGTGCGATGACTGCGCCCGGGTGGGCCAAGCACCTTGAGGGCATCGATCCCAAATCGGTCACGTCGCGTGCATCGCTGACGAAATTGCCGGTGATGCGCAAGTCGGACCTTGCGGCGCTGCAGAAGGCGCACCCCCCATTTGGCGGGCTGAACACCACCGCGCCGGGAAGGGTCCGGCGCTTGCTGATGTCACCGGGGCCGATCTTCGAACCTGAAGGCGAGGGCGCCGACTGGTGGGGAGCCGCGCGCGCTGTCTATGCGGCCGGGTTTCGTGCCGGTCATATCGTGCATAATTCGTTTGCTTATCACCTCACGCCCGGCGGCTTCATTCTTGAATCGGGCGCGCACGCGCTTGGCTGCGCTGTCATTCCGGGCGGCGTGGGCAATACCGAGCAGCAACTGGATGCGATCGCGCATTACCGGCCACAGGGATATGTCGGTACGCCGGACTTCCTCAAGATCCTGCTCGACACCGCTCAAAGCGCCGGAAAAGACGCATCCTCCATCAAGCGCGCGCTTGTTTCCGGCGCCGCGTTGCCGGCTTCGCTGCGCCAGGAACTCGGCCACCGCGGCGTTGCCGTATTGCAATGCTACGCCACCGCCGAACTCGGGGTAATTGCCTACGAAAGCGACGCGCGCGACGGCATAATTGTGAATGAGACCGTGATCGTCGAAATCGTTCGGCCCGGTACAGGCGATCCCGTGCCGGAGGGCGAGGTGGGGGAGGTCGTCGTCACCTCCTTTAATCCGGATTACCCGATGATCCGTCTGGGTACGGGCGATCTTTCTGCAGTCATGCCAGGCGTTTCTCCATGCGGGCGCACCAATGCCCGTCTACGAGGATGGATGGGACGTGCCGACCAGACGGCGAAAGTTAAGGGCATGTTCGTTCATCCAAAGCAGATCGCCGAACTGGCCTCTCGCCATCCAGAACTCAAGCGCCTGCGGCTGGTCGTCGGGCGTGACGCGGAACAGGATTCCATGACCTTGCTGGCCGAAAGCTCCACGTCGGATGCAGCTCTCGAAAGCGCAATTGCCGCCAATCTGCAATCGATCACCAAGCTCAAGGGGATCGTAAAGCTGGTTGCGCCGGGCTCGCTGCCGAATGACGGCAAGATTATCTCCGATGAGCGCAAGTCATGAGCCCGGATAAAGGTCCGGCTGCAAGCGGCCGGATCGGCGTACTGCTGGTCAATCTCGGTACGCCGGACTCGACCGGCTACTTGGCCATGCGCCGATACCTGAAGGAATTTCTCTCCGATCGGCGCGTGATCGAAGAGAACCGTCTGAAATGGTGGCTTGTCCTTAATCTGATCGTTTTGACCGTTCGCCCTGGCCGCAAGGGGCGTGACTACGACAAGATCTGGAACAAGGAGCGGAACGAATCGCCGCTGAAGACGATCACGCGCTCCCAGTCCGACAAGCTCGACGACATTTTCGATAAGGTGGACAAACGAATCCGCGTCGATTGGGCGATGCGCTATGGCAATCCGTCGATCCGCTCGCGTCTGGAGGCGCTTGCCGAGCAGGATTGCGAGCGCATCCTGGTCGTTCCCCTCTACCCGCAATACTCCGCGGCGACTACAGCCACCGTCTGCGACGAAGCGTTTCGCGCGCTCAAACGGATGCGCTCCCAGCCCACGCTACGCATCGCCGCGCCCTACTATGCCGAGCCCGTTTACATCGATGCCCTGGCAGCTTCCCTGAACGCGGAGCTTGCGAAGCTTCGCTTTAAGCCCGAGGTGATCATCGCCTCCTACCACGGAATGCCAGAGGATTACGTGACCAAGGGCGACCCGTATCTCAAGCACTGCACCGAGACGACGACATTGCTGCGCAAGAAGCTGAAGCTCGACGACAAACGTCTGATCATGACGTTCCAATCGCGTTTCGGCACCGCAGAGTGGATCAAGCCTTACACCGATGCCACGGTGAGGTCGCTTGCCGAGGGGGGTGTGAAGAATCTTGCCGTCATCACCCCTGGATTTTCCTCGGATTGCCTTGAGACTCTTGAAGAGATCGCCATGGAAAATGCCGAGATCTTCCGACACGCAGGCGGAGAAAACTTTGCCGCCATTCCCTGCCTCAATGATACGCCCGGCGGAATGGCAGTGATCCGCGACATCGTCACGCGTGAGCTCAAGGGCTGGGCTTGATCGGCTATTCGCCGGCCGCTATTTGCCGTCGAGCAAGCGGCGCATTTCTGAGCGTAAGTCTGGCGCTATATCCGCGCGCTCGAGGCCGTAGGCCACATTGGCCGTGAGAAAGCCGATTTTGGAGCCGCAATCGAAACTGCGCCCCTCGAATTCGAGACCGTAGAAAGGCTGGGAATGCGACAGCGCGAGCATGGCGTCGGTGAGCTGAATCTCGCCGCCGGCGCCGGCCGCCTGCTTTTCCAGGAGCTCAAAAATCTGCGGTTGTAGGATGTATCGTCCGGTAATCGACAGATTGGACGGCGCTTCGCTCGCTTTCGGCTTTTCAACCATCTTGGTGATCGCGAACGCCTTCCCCTTCGGAGCACCGACGCCGACGACGCCGTACATGTGCACCCGCTCCTGCGGCACCTTCTCAACGGCAACGATATTGGCATTGGCGTCGAGGTCCTTCGCCGCGTCGATCATCTGCGCGAGGCAGCCCCGGGTGTGCTGAACGAGGACATCCGGCAACAACAGGGCGAACGGTTCATGGCCGACCAACTCGCGCGCGCACCACACCGCGTGTCCCAGGCCGAGCGGAGATTGCTGGCGGGTGAAGCTGACGGTGCCGGCCTCAGGGAGGTCCTCCGACAGCAGCGCGAGTTCGGTCTTCTTCCCGCGCTCTATCAAGGTTAACTCGAGTTCGAACTGGCGGTCGAAATGGTCCTCGATCACGCTCTTGTTTCGACCTGTAACAAAG
>DAISKM010000087.1:0-10010 GCA_036820945.1 Pseudolabrys sp. | reverse complement strand
GCGACGTTCACGGTGACGCCCGTGATGGCTTCGATCCTGTTGCCGGACCGAGTGACGGAGATTGAGACAACCCTTGTCCGCTGGATTCGCGCCGTTTACGAGCGCGTTCTTGTTCTGGCGGTCAGGAATGCGCGTTTCGCTGCCACGATCGCGGTTGCTTTCCTGGTTCTTTGCGGCGGGCTCGGCATGCGGCTTGGCACCGAATTTCTTCCGAAACTCGAAGAGGGCAATCTCTGGATTCGCGCGCTGCTTCCACCAACTATTACGCTCGACGCCGGACAGGAGACCGTGAACAAGATCCGGCAGGTGATCGCCAGCTATCCGCCTGTCAAAACCGTCGTTTCCGAGCAAGGCCGCGGCGAAGATGCCACCGACCCGGATGGATCCTTCGTCGCCGAGTTTTTCGTGCCCCTTAAGCCGTTCGAGGAATGGCCGGAGGGCCTGACCAAGCCGAAGCTTGTAAAGGAGATGGCGGAAAGGCTGGAAAGCGAATTCATCGGCATCGATTTCAATTTCTCTCAATACATTCAGGACAACATCGAGGAAGCGGTTTCCGGCGTTAAGGGTGAGAATTCAGTCAAGATTTTCGGACGCGATCTCGCCGAGCTCGAACGCCTATCGAAGGCGGTCAAGGAGGAGCTCGCGAAGGTCCCCGGGGTGACCGATCCGGGCGCTTTCAATCTGCTTGGCCAGCCTAACCTCGTCATCCAGGTCGACCGGGCCAAGGCCGCCCGCTACGGCATCACGGTTGCGGACATGAACACGGTCGTTCAGGCGGCGATTGGCGGGCAGGAAGTCACGCGCATCTACGAAGGTGAAATGAACTTCGCCCTCACGGTCCGCCTCGCGCCGCAGTATCGCGACAATGTCGATGCCATTCGATCAGTCCCTGTAGCCTTGCCGAATTCCGACCCCAAATCGCCGACGGCCTACATCGCCTTGGGCGACGTCGCCGAGGTACGGCTTGAAACCGGCGCGGCCTATATTTACCGGCAAAACACCGAGCGTTTCGTGCCGATCAAGTACAGCGTGCGCGGACGCGACCTTGGATCGACTGTCGCCGAGGCCCAGGCGCGCATCGCGAAAAACGTAGAGCTGAAGGAAGGCTATCGGCTGGAGTGGTCGGGCGAGTTCGGCGCGCTCGTCGAAGCCAAGAAGAGGCTCGCGGTCATCGTGCCGCTCAGCCTCTTGCTCATCATGATGTTGCTATACAGCCTGTTCAATTCGATACGCGACAGCCTGCTGGCGTTGGCCGGAATCCCATTTGCGGCTTGCGGCGGAATTCTGGGGCTTTATGTATTCGGCTTGAACTTCAGCGTGTCGGCGGCGGTCGGCTTCATCTCCTTGTTCGGCGTGTCGGCGATGGACGGCATCTTGCTTGTCTCCTACATCCGCCGTCGCCTGGATGAAGGGTTCGGCAAGGATGAAGCGATTATCGGAGCCGCGCAGGCGCGCATGCGTCAGATCTTCATGACCGGCCTTTCGGCGTGCATTGGTCTTGTGCCAGCCGCGATATCGACCGGCATCGGCTCGCAGGTGCAACAACCGCTCGCCTGCGTCATCGTCGGCGGCATGCTGCTGTCGCCGATATGCAGCCTGCTTGTGATCCCGACCTTTGCGCGGCTTGTCATGCCGGCAGTGAGAACAACGGCAGCGACACGGAGCCGTGCCCTCGAAGCCGGGCCAGCGGAGTAAGGCTGCACCCGGCTACGTTATCGGCTTGCGCATCTGCACGAGCTCGCCGGCGCGCGCGACGACCTTTCCGATCAAAGGCCAGAAAAGCAGGATGAACGCGAGCGTTGTAATCGAGCCGACAAGAGCGTTCGACCAGAACACGCGCAGGTCCCCGCCAGCACCGATCATCGCCAGTCGAAACGCGTCTTCCGCGCGGCTGCCGAGCACCAGCGCAAGGGTAAAGGGCGCCAGCGGAATGCCGATTTTCTTGAACACATAGCCAACGACGCCAAACAGCAGCATGAGCCAGATGTCGAACATGGCGTTCTGGATGGCGTAGGCGCCGATCGCGCAAGACACGACGATCATGGGTGCGATGGCTGCAAATGGCACGCGCAGCACCGCGGCGAATGCCGGTACCGTGGTGAGCACCATGACCAGCCCGACGATGTTGCCGAGATACATCGAGGCGATCAGGCCCCATACGAAATCCTTGTGCTCGACGAACAGCAGCGGCCCGGGATTGAGGCCCCACACCATCAGTCCGCCAAGAAGAATGGCAGCCGTGCCGGAACCGGGAATGCCCAACGCGAGCATCGGCAGCAGAGCCGCCGTGCCCGACGCATGCGCCGCAGTCTCCGGCGCGAATACGCCTTCGATGCGTCCCTTGCCGAAACTTTCCGGATCCTTCGAGAAACGCTTGGCAAGGTTGTAGCCCATGAACGAGGCTGCGATCGCGCCGCCAGGCGTAATGCCGAGCCAGGCACCGATTGCCGAAGAACGCAGCAGCGTTACCCAGTAGCGTGGCAAATCTTTCCATACGTTCCATAGCACGCGCAGGCTGATGCGCGCTGCATGGCCGCGGAGAGCGAGCCGCTCCTCCATGGTGAGCAAAATCTCGCTGATGCCGAACAACCCAATGACTGCGACGAGAAAGTTGATGCCGCGCAGCAGGTCGCTGAGCCCGAAAGTCATCCGCAATTGACCGGATACGGTATCCATTCCGACGCCAGCGAGCAGGAGCCCGAGTGCCATGGAAATGATGGTTTTATGTTTCGCTTCGCGGCCCAGGCCTACGAACGAACAGAAAGTGAGGAGATAGACTGAGAAAAACTCGGGCGGCCCAAATCGCAGCGCGAACGAGGCGATTCCAGGCGCAAGAAAGGTAATGAGAAGCACCGCAAAGAGCGAGCCGATGAATGAAGACGTGAACGCCGCCGTGAGAGCTTCCGCCGCGCGGCCCTGCTGCGCCATTGGATAGCCGTCAAACGTGGTCGCGACGGACCAGGCCTCCCCCGGAATATTGAACAGGATCGAGGTGATCGCCCCGCCGAACAGCGCGCCCCAGTAGATGCACGACAGCATGACGATGGCCGAGGTGGGGTCCATCGTGAACGTCAGCGGCAGCAGGATGGCGACGCCATTCGGGCCACCCAGACCCGGCAACACGCCGACGAAAATTCCAAGCACCAGGCCGACCATCATCAGGGTCAGCGTTTTCCAGGTCAGCAGGACGGCAAATCCGTCAAGGAGCAGGCCGAAGGCTTCCATAGGGTCAGTATCCAAACAGGGCTTCGAGCGGCCCCTTCGGCATGATCACGTCGAAGGCGATATCGAAAGTGATGAACATGGCCATCGAGAACACGAAGCTGGTCAGCAGCGATTTCCACAGCGCGATTCGCCCAACCATCCACATGAAACCTGCGATGAGCAGAAAGCTTGCGATGTAGATCCCGAGCCACTGGGTGAACAGACAAAACAGGAAGGTCGGAACGAACACCTGCATCACCCGGCGCAATTGATCGCGGGTGACGAAGACTTTGCCTTCGTCCAATCGGCTCACGAAGATTGAAACCAGCCCAAAGAGGCTGGCTGCCGCCAAAATGACCGACAGGTAGAACGGGAAATATCCGGCCTGGGGACCGTCGGAAGCCCATCCCATGCCGGTGCGCCAGTTGTCGAAAGCCAGCAGCAACGCTAGAGCCATCAACAGCAGATAGACAACCGTTTCGACCGTGCGCACTCCGGCGACAGCCGGCGATGCCTCAGCTGGGGCATCCGGATCTTCAACAATAATTTCTTGATCGGAGGACATTGCGTACCCGTCTTGAGACTTCAGGACACGCCCCGCGTGCCTCCGGAATCCGGAGCGCCACATCGAGACGTGCATCTGGATTCCGGGCCGGCACAAGCGTGCCCGCCCGGATTAATTGTTATTTTTACTGTGCAACGAAGCCGGCTTCGTGCATCAGGCTCGAGTTCAACTTGTCGTCTTCCTCGAGAAATTTCACCATGTCGTTGCCGGTCAGGAAGATGGGCTTGAGTGCCTGCTTTTCCATGTAGTCTTTGTATTCCGGCGTCTCAGAAACCTTCTTGAACAAGTCGACGTAGAAGGCAGTCTGCTCAGGCGTAACCTTCCCGGGCAAGAACATGGCGCGCAACATCAGATACTGCACGTCGAGCCCTTCCTCCTTACAGGTCGGCACGTCATTCCACGACTGCGTGTCGGTCACCTTTGTCTTGTATGAGATGCGCTCTTTATCGAACACGCATAGCGCGCGAACCTGGCCGGCACGCCAGACTTCAAGATTTTCCGACGGATTGTTCACATTCGACGCGGTGTGATTTCCGACCAGCTGCGTCGCCGCCTCACCACCCGACTTGTACGGCAGGTAGGCGAATTTCGCGCCGGTCTTCTTCTCCATGAAGACCGTCAGAATGTGATCTTCGCGCTTGGAGCCGGTGCCACCCATCTTGAATGGCGTCGTAGACGCTTTCGCAGCGTCAACGAACTCCTTCACGCTCTTGTACGGCAGTGTCGTGTTGTCCCAAAGAATGAACTGGTCCATCGCGATCACCGATACCGGTGTCAGGTCGCGCCAGTTGAATGGAATTTTTGCGGATAGCGGCAGCATGTAGATGAGCGAATAGGCGATCAGCACCTTGTTGGCATCGCCGTCGCTCGATTTCATGTACATCAGGGCTTCGGCGCCCGACGCGCCGCCTTTAAGCGACACCACCATCGGCTGCTTCATCAAGCTGTGCTTCTGGACGGTGGCCTGAATCATGCGCGCCATCTGATCGGAAGCGCCACCCGCACCCGCAGCCACAACGATTTCAACCGGCTTGCTTGGTTCCCATGCCATCGCCGGCGCGCCAGCCAGCGTCATGGCCACAACGGCCGTGCCGGCCGCAATCACGTTTTTCATCGCATCCTCCCTAAGGGTGATTTTCACGGTTCCTTGGCAACGGAGCCGTCTGTCCTTGTTATTGGCCTCATTTTGCGGGTATTGGGGCCAAGTTCAAGCCGCCGATGGTCTAATCGTCGGATTCCTCAAGGCGCACGATCGACGCACCCCGCACCATTGCCTGCATTTTGCCGAATGCCACCTCGCGCGGCAGATACTTCATCCCGCAATCAGGCGCAATCACCATGCGATCCGCGGACACGTGTGGAAGCGCATTGCGAATGCGCGCCGCCACTGTATCGGGCGTCTCGATTGTCATGTCCGAAAGATCGATGACGCCAAGAATGATCGTTTTTGAGGGCAACGTCTTCAGCACGCCGAGATCGAGTTTCGGCTGCGCCGCCTCGATCGAGATCTGGCCGGCGCGTGAGCCTTCGAGCTCCGAGAGAAATGAATAGCCGGCCGGCTTGTCGTGAACGACCGCGGCATAACCAAAGCACAAGTGGACGGCGACAGGTCCGGTGATGCCATCAAGCGCGCGGTCGAGTGCCTTCAACCCATACTCGCGCGCTTTGTCCGGATGCTGCTGCATCCACGGCTCGTCGATCTGCACGATATCTGCGCCCGCCGCGAACAGATCCTTGATTTCATCATTAACCGCGGCGGCATAATCGAGGGCCATCGCCTCGTCCGATTTGTAGAATTCATTTTGCGCCTGCTTGGACATCGTGAACGGGCCGGGCACCGTTATCTTCACAGGCCTTTTGGTATTGGCCCGCAGAAACTGCAAGTCACGCAGCTGTACGGGATACTTCCGGCGGATCTTGCCGGTCACGCGCGGGACCGGGATAGGCTTGCCGCTGCGATTCAGCGTCGAGCCGGGATTTGCGGTGTCGACGCCCTCGAGCGCGGTGGCAAAGCGATTGGAGTAGCTTTCACGGCGCTGCTCGCCATCAGTGATGATGTCGAGCCCGGCGCGCTCCTGGTCGCGAATGGCAAGAAGCGTCGCCTCGTCCTGCTTTTCCTCGAGCTCTTTTTGATCAATCAACCAGAGATCATCCATTCGAACGCGCGGCACCATCTTGGATAGACGGGCACGATCGATGAGCCAATCAGGCTGCGGATACGAACCGACGAGAGAGGTGGGGAATAGTTTGGCCATACGCACCTGCCTTTTCCGTCACCCGAGGAGCGAGCGCGGAGCGCGGGCCTCGCTTCGCTCGGCAACCTCAGAATGACGCAGCCGCCGCCACGCTCATTGCAAGCACGCGGGCAACATGAACAGCCTCTCGTTCCGCGCCATCGTAAATTTGATGACGGCACGACGTGCCATCCGCGACGATCAGCGTGTCGGTGTCCGCCCGGCGGACCGCGGGAAGCAACGACAGTTCGCCCATTTTTCGCGAAACATCGATCGTACTGACATCGTAGCCGAAGCTGCCCGCCATCCCACAGCAGCTTGAGTCCACGGTTTCGAACGAAAGCTCCGGGATCAAGCGAAGGACGCCTTCGACCTCGTCCATGGCATCGAACGCCTTCTGATGGCAATGGCCGTGGAGGAGTGCCGTCTTTGGCAATGGCCCGAGCGGCAGTTTTAGCTGGCCTGCCTTCTGCTCCCGGGCCAAAAACTCCTCGAACAGCAATGCATTTGCGGCGAGTGCATCCGCCATCTCGCCCTTGAACAAAGCCGGCAGTTCGTCACGGAATGTAAGAAGACAACTCGGCTCAAGGCCGATGATCGGCAATCCGCGCGCAAGGTACGGGGCAAGAATATCCATCGTACGCTGCATTTCACGTCGCGCTTCATCGACCAGGCCAACCGCCAGGAAGGTGCGCCCACAGCACAAGGGCCGATCATTGTGGTCGGGCGGCAGCGGCGCATAGACGCGATACCCGCCGGCCACAAGGACACTCAAGGCATCGTCGAGATTTTCACGCTCGAAGTACCGGTTGAATGTATCGGCGAACAGCACGACTTCGCGCGCCTGCGCATTTTCTTCGCCCGTGGTGTACCGCCAGTCGGAGCGGTCCAGGTAAGTGTCCTCGCGCCATTTTGGCAGGCTGCGGCTCGCGGAAAAACCGGCAACCAGCTCCGACGCCCTGCGTAAAGACGCGCTCCGATCGCGCATATTGAAAAAGTTATGCCAACGCGAAGCAAAACGCGCATAGTGCGGCAGAAAAGCCACCAGCTTGTCGTGCAGTGACAGTTCAAACTTCGCGGCGCGCGCAGCCTGCACCTCGATCTTCATGCGGGCTACGTCGACGCCTGTGGGGCATTCGCGTCGGCAGGCCTTGCAGGAGACGCAAAGCTTCAATGTCGCGGCCATTTCATCCGAGATGAGCGCGGCCGGACCGAGTTGCCCCGTGATCGCCAACCGAAGGGTGTTCGCCCGCCCACGCGTGACGTCGCGCTCGTCCCGGGTAACGCGGTAACTGGGGCACATCACCCCGCCCGTCAATTTGCGGCAGGCACCGTTGTTGTTGCACATCTCGGCGGCGCCCTGGAGACCGCCACCCGTGCCCGGATAAGCCGACCAGTCCAGCTGCGTCTTGAACGTCTCGCCGTGATAGTCAGGCGCATAACGGAAGAGACTACGATCGTCGAATTTGGGTGCCCGCACGATCTTGCCGGGATTGAAGAGCCCTTTGGGATCAAACCGGTCCTTGACCTCTTCGAAGGCGCGGGCGAGCCGCGCACCGAACATCGGTTCGTTGAATTCCGAACGCACGAGCCCATCGCCGTGTTCGCCGGAATGCGAGCCCTTGTATTCGCGTACCATCGCAAACGCCTCTTCGGCGATCTCGCGCATGGCATGCACATCTTTCTCCTGACGCAGATTCAAAATCGGGCGAACATGGAGACAGCCCGCGCCGGCGTGCGCGTACCAGGTCCCCCGCGTCCCGTGCTTCTCGAAAATCCCGGTGAGCCGCGAGGTGTAATCGGCGAGATGTTCAAGCGGAACCGCGCAGTCTTCGACGAAGGATACGGGTTTCCCCTCCTCTTTCATCGACATCATGATGTTGAGGCCCGACGTGCGCACCTCGGTAATCTTCGCCTGTAGGTCGGGATTGAGCACCTCGATCACGCCGCCCCACTTCGCGCCGTTCTTGTCCCAACCGAAGCCGAGATCGCCCATCAAATCTTTCAACTGCTGCAACAGACGCAGGTTGACTTCGTGGTCCTCGTCGCCGAATTCGACCAGCAGAATGGCTTCTGGAGTTTCCCGAACGAACTTCTCGAGTGTAGGCCGGAAAATCGAAATCTGGCGCGCAAGCTCGACCATCGTTCGGTCGATCAGTTCAACCGCGATCGGCTTGAGGCGCACGATATGCTGCGCCGCGTTCATGGCCTCGTAGAAGCTGCCGAAATGGCATGCGCCCACCGCGCGGCGCCCGAGCAAAGGCGAAAGCTTCAATTCAATGCGCGTAGAGAACGCGAGCGTGCCTTCGCCACCGACCAGCACATGCGCGAGGTTGATGTCGTTTTTGCCTGGGACCAGGGCATCAAGGTTGTAGCCGCCGACGCGGCGCTGCACTTTCGGAAAACGCTCGGCGATCTCCTCCGCCTCGCGCGCCCCGATTGCGAGCAGATCCTTCGCGAGCGGGCGCAAAGGGACCGGTACATCTTTTAAGCTTCCGCCGATGCGCCCGAAATGCGCGAGCGTACCATCCGCCAGCAACGCCTCGATCGAGATCACGTTGTCGCGCATGGTGCCGTAGCGCATCGAACGGCCGCCGCATGAATTGTTGCCGGCCATGCCCCCTATCGTGGCACGCGAAGAGGTCGAGATGTCGACCGGAAACCACAATCCGTGCGTCTTGAGTTGTCGATTGAGCTCATCGAGGACGATGCCGGGCTCAACCGTGCAGCGGGCGTGCTTGACGTCGAGGTCGAGAATTCGCGTCAGGTATTTCGAACAATCGATGACGAGCGATTTCCCGACGACCTGTCCGGCCTGCGACGTGCCGCCTCCGCGCGCCAGAACCGTCGCCCCTTCGCTACGCGCGATCGCTATCGCCCGATCGGCTTCTTCTATGGTGCGGGGAGCGACCACGCCGATCGGCATGATCTGGTAGTGGGATGCATCGGTGGCATAGCGCCCGCGCGTGAAGCGGTCGAATTGAACCTCACCGGTCAATTCGGCCTTTAGCCGACGTTCCAGCCCGGGCATAAGTACGGCCACGTTTTTTATCCTTTTTGGGCTGCGCCAAGCCTATGCGTAAGGGGCTAGGTTGCCTTGCGGAAAACTGCTTGACCGCAATGTTGCATTCATAGTTCAACGCCACAAGCGCTGCTCCCTGATTGGGACGCGCCCGTGGCCAAACCACGAAATTCCCATAAATGGTGCTGTTTCAGGAGCAGACTGCCTATGGCCAAGAATTCCTCGCGTCCGGTCGGGCGACATTTTTTGCATATTCCGGGGCCTACGCCGCTGCCGGACCGCGTCCTGCGGGCGATGGACACCCCCATTATCGACCACCGCGGACCAGAATTCGCGCGGCTAGCGAAGAAGTGCCTGGAGGGCATCAAGACCATTTTCAAGACCACCAACCCGGTCATCATCTACACCGCGACCGGTACCGGCGCCTGGGAAGCTGCGCTCGTCAATACGCTCTCGCCCGGCGACAAGGTGCTCATGGTGGAAACGGGCCAGTTCGCCACGCTCTGGAAAAAGATGGCAGAGAAAATCGGCCTGGTTCCTGAGTTCATAACGACGGACTGGCGCATTGGAGCCGACCCGGCCGTGATCGAGGCGCGCCTGCGCGAAGACAAGCGCAAGGAGATCAAGGCGGTCTGCTTTCTGCACAATGAAACATCCACCGGGTGTCTTTCGCCGGTTGCGGAAATCCGCAAGGCGATCGACAAGGCTGGCCATCCCGCGCTGTTGATGGTGGACACCATCTCCTCCCTGGCTTCGGCGGATTACCGGCACGACGAATGGGGCGTCGACGTCTCCATCGGTGGCGCGCAGAAAGGCCTTATGCTGCCGCCGGGGATGTCGTTCAACGCAATCAGCGACAAGGCGCTGGCAGCCAACAAGACGTCCAGGCTCACGAAGTCGTTCTGGGCCTGGGACGAAATGCTGATGATGAACAAGCAGGGCTTCTTTCCCTATACGCCGGCGACCCAGATGCTGCACGGCCTCG
>DAISKM010000086.1:0-10063 GCA_036820945.1 Pseudolabrys sp. | reverse complement strand
TTGGTCTTGAGCCAGTGGTCCCCCGTCCCGGCCGATAGGGCACATCGATCCGCAAAGACGAACACAACAGACCGGAAACCACACTGCTTCATTTCAAACAAATCATAAATTCGCAAAGCCCTGCACGCGACGAAATCGGATTTTCAGAATGAGAGATTACGGAATAATTGATCTGTTTACTTCATACACTCGCAAGCCGATCTGCGATCGGCGGCGGTACCCAGTCCGTTTGGATGCCGAGATCGGCCAAGATGACCTGGGCCGCGTTATATCCAGGAAGTCCGGTAATGTTGCCGCCAGGATGGCTGCTCGAACCGCAAAGGTAGAGTCCTGGCAGATGCCCGCGGTAAGTGCCGGCCCCGACAAAGGGGCGATGGTGGCCGATCTGTCCGTTGGTAAAAGCGCCGACTAAGAGATCGCCCTCGCGCATGTTAGGCAACGATCGCTCGGTATCCACGGGCGTCCGTGTAAATGAATCCAGCACAGCGTTGGCGAGATTGGGCGCATGCTGACACCAGAGTGCGAGCATTAAGCGGCCGTGTTCGTCGCCCCTGTTTCCTGACCAGTGCGGATTTCCTTTCAATCGATAGGGCAGCTTCTCCCACATGAAGCCAGTGTGTTGGCCGGGCGGCGCCTGGCTGGGGTCGAACACTGTTGGGCAGGAGCCCCACATTACAGTAGGGGGAATCGTGCCGGCCTCGTGATGGCGGACGATGTCGTCGAACTGGGTTGCGTGATCAAGTCCCATGATCACCATCAGAGCATGCGCCAATTCGGGAAATTCAGCACTTGCGGAGTATTTCGGGGGCTCGCGTAGATTGACATGAAGCGCGAACAGCGGTGCTAGCAGGTTGTATTGAAAGGCCTTCACCTTGGCACGAATGTCGGTGGGCACTAGCGTGTCATCGAGCAGATCGAGGAAGGTCTGATGCGGATTAAGCGAGGACACGACGAAGTGCCGCGCCCGGACAAAATTGCCGTCCGTGGTCTCAACGCCGATGGCGCGACCGGCTTCCACGACGATGCGCTTAGGCTCGGTCATCAGGCGGAACTCGCCGCCGGTCTCACGCACGCAAGCCTCTAATGCGCGGGCAAGCGCCGCCGTGCCCCCGCGTGACATCTGCGCTTTCGCTGGGCTGGCTAGGAGCGCTGCAATGTGGTGGCCGAAGCCGCGGACGCGAAGATCAACTTCACGCAGGCCGTTGAAGAACAAAAGGCCGGCCTGCACGGTTGGATGCTCGAACTCCCGTTGCACAAATTCAAGCGGTGATAGCGCGCTGACTTCAAGCAAGCGGCGGCCGGCGGCGCTTCGTTCCAGGAGCCGACGTCGCTCCTCTGCCGGCAATGGAGGAGCTTTGGCTTCCCAGCTCAGGATATTGTTGACGATGGGAACAAACTCATGCTGCCAGCGGCGTAGCGTTTCAGCGTCCTTTCGGCTGAATCGCTCGAACGATTCTACGGTGCGTTCGATGTCCGTCCACCAACCGAGCATACCCCCATCTTTGGTCAGCAACGCTACATTTAATTCGGGCTCGATGTAGTGCGCACCATACCGCGCCAGTTCCAAATCGGCGTACCACGGCATCGTAGTGATAGCGCGCTGAAAGAATGCATGGGTGTTGTGAAGAAAGCCGGGGTGGCGCGGGTCTTCGAGTGTCGAAAGACCGCCGCCGGTCACCGCCTTGCGCTCGATCGCTAGAACCTTCAGCCCAGCCTTTCCGAGGTAGGCTTGAAGGATCATTCCATTGTGGCCGGCACCAAGGATGATGCCGTCATAGGTCTCCGTCATCCGTTGCCCCGAGCCTGACTATTCCATGCCGAGCAAGCGATAGATTCGGCGGCTGTATTCGCCGAATTTCTCAGTGGTCTTGATCTCGAGTGGACGAGGATGTGGCAGTTCAACGCGGAAATTGTCTGCCATGCGAGCGGGGCCGGCGGTAAGCACGACCACGCCTGTACCGAGGAATACCGCCTCGGTGATGCCATGGGTAACGAAGACAATGGTTTTGCGGGCTTCCTGCCAGATCCGCAGCAATTCGAGATTCATTTTCTCACGGGTCAGCGCATCAAGCGCGCCGAACGGCTCATCCATCAGAATGAGCTTGGGATCGTGGATCAGTGCGCGCGCAATGGCAGCCCGCTGCTGCATCCCCCCCGATAGCTCATAGGGAAACTTGTCTTCTGCTCCCTTGAGGCCGACCAGTTGCAGCAAATCGCGTGCGCGCGACCGACTTTCGGCCATCGGCAATCCGAGGATTTCCGCCGGCAGTAGCACGTTGTCGATCACGCGCCGCCACTTCAACAGCAACGGCTGCTGGAATACCATGCCGATATCTCGAGATGGATCGAACGGCTGGGTGGGTGACCCGATACGCACTTCGCCCGCTTCGTACGAATGAAGGCCAGCGAGAATCTTTAGCAGAGTGGTCTTTCCGCAGCCGGATGGTCCCACGAGCGAAACCAGTTCGCCCGCATCGACGTCGAATGTCACTTCCGACACCGCCAGGAAATCCACCCCGCGTGTGCGGTAGATTTTTTTCACGCCAGCGAGGTGGATAAAGGGCTCACTCATGAGCAGCAGCTACTGAATGCGCGCATCGCGCACGACCAGGAGGCGCTCCAGGCCAAGTACAATGCCATAGAGAATTGCCCCCAGCACAGTGATCAAGATCACCGCCATAAACATAGCGGCGGTGTCGAGCGTGACCTGCACCTGCAGCATCAGATACCCGAGACCGCGGTCGGAGCCGAGGAATTCGCCGACGATAGCGCCCGCCACCGCAAGGATTGCGGCGACTTTCATGCCAGAGAAGATGTAGGGCAGAGCGCCAGGCAGCTGGATCTTGGTGAAGATCTGCCAGCGCGAGCCTTTTAGCGAACGCACCAGATCAAGTAAGTCGGGCTCGACCTCGCGTAAGCCGCGGGCGGTTGTCAGCACGATTGGGAAGAAACAGATTGCAAATGCCATCATCATGTTTGGCCCAACGCCGTAGCGGAACCAGACGATGATAAGCGGTCCGAGCGCCACCTTTGGGATCATGTTGAGGCTGACCAGCAGCGGCATGACGAACATTTCCAGCCGTCGGAACCACGAAAACAAGAGCGCGATGCCAATACCGACCACCACGGCAAGAATATAGCCGCCGAAAATCTCGGCGCCGGTGACGAGGGTATTTTCGACCCAGCGATAATTGGAAACGAGCAGCGCTTGTACTGTGGCGTAAGGAGAAGGCAGCACAAATTTTGGCACATTGCCGAGAACGACGAAGAAGTACCATGCAAGGACCAGCAGCAAATGGCTGATCACCGCCAGGGCGTAGCGTTGCAGCGATTCTTGATTTCGGCCCACGGCTCCCCTCTACCTCACAACAGACCGGCGGCCCAAGTGACATCGTACGGTAAGGACGTGGCAGCAGCCAGGTTATGGCGGTGCATCATGCCAGCCATCGCGCGAGATTTTGACGCACAAATGCGTCGTCGTTGAGATGCGGATAGGCGGCATAGACACGGTCGATCTCTTCTTTCTGGCCGGGCCCAAGTGATTCACCTGGATCGAGACACCAGATGCCCTCCAGCAATCCTTGCCTGCGCAGAATTTCGTGACAGCCGGTGATGACGCCATGAAAGTTGTTTGCGACATCGAAGATCGCGGCGTTGCAATCAGTGACCTGCGAATCGAGCGCCAGTAGATCGGCCGGCACCACACGGGCCGCTGCGGCTGCCTGCGCCTGCTCGAGCAGCTCGACTGCCTTTCGCACCCAGACGCTCCAGTGTCCCAGAAGGCCACCCCGGATGCGTACGGTGGTGAAGTCACCTTTGCTCGGCACCTTGTAGGGGGTCACCAGGTCGGGGATGATGTGGTCGTCGTTCCCTGTGTAAAGGGTCACGCGTGCGGTCGCGCCGGCCTCCACCACGCCGCGCACCACATCAAGCGTGCGATAGCGGTTGAACGGCGCGATCTTGATCGCTGCCACGTTCTCGATCGCAGCAAAGCGCCGCCAGAACGCTGGCGATAACACGATGCCGCCGACAGCGGGCTGCAGGTAAAAACCAACCAGCGGGATCTCCTCGGCGACGGCGCGCGCATGCTCAATAAGCTCATCTTCGCTCGCGCCCTTCATCGCGGCGAGCGAGAGGAGGCCCGCGTGATAGCCGACGCCGCGCGCTGTTTGCGCCTCCTGCACCGCCTGATGGGTGCGCCCCACCAAGCCTGCGATCATCACGATGGGACGCTGGCACCATTCCGCCGCGGCGTGCATGGCAAGTTCTAGCACCGGTTGGTAAAGCCCAGCCTCGCGGACTGCGAATTGCGTTGTGTGCACGCCGACCGCGAGCCCACCGGCGCCTGCGTCGAGATAGTAGCGGGCGAGCGCGCGCTGTCGACGCGGGTCGAGTTGGCGGCGGGCATCGAGCGCCAAGGGGTGAGCGGGAATGACCACGCCCTTGCGCAGCAAGGCGAGGATCTCGGGTGGCCAATCAGCGAAGCGTAGACCCATCCCTCTTCTCAAGTAACCAGGCGGTTACACCGGCGAGAGTGGCAGCGATCGGACGTGGCGTCAACGCGGGGCCCTGTTACGCGCGGATCGCGCTCAGAACAATATCGACATTGTGCTGCCGTTGCCGGCGGCAGGCCGAGTCGCTGCCGAGCCGTCGGCCGAAGATCGATGACAGCGTCCAATTGTTGGAGAAATAGAAGAAGGACATTGCTGCGATCGACACATAAAGGCTGACTGGATCGACACCGGGCCGAAACACGCCCTGGGCGACACCGCGTTTGAGGATATCGTCGATCAGACGAACGAACGGGCTGTGCAACTGGCGCACCTTTTTGGACTGCCGAAGATGGCGCGCCCGGTGCAGATTCTCGTTGTTGATCAGGCTGATCAGCTCCGGGTGGTGGCGACAATACTCAAAGTTGAATTCGATGAGCCGTTTGATCGCAACCTCGGGCGCCATGCCGGCGAGATCCAGCGTGCGTTCACTGCCGCGCAAGTTTTCGTAGACGCGCTCCAGCACGGCGAGATAAAGGCCCTGCTTGTTACCGAAATAGTGGTAGATCATCCGCTTGTTGGCGCGCGAGCGGCAGGCGATCTCGTCTACCCGACCGCCCGAAAGCCCCTTGCGTGCGAACTCGTCTTGCGCAGCCAATAGGATCGCTTCGCGTGTCCGGTCTGGATTGCGGTGAATCCCGGGTTGCTTTGGTTTCGTTCTGCTTCGCTGCACGTCGGCGCCGTTGACAGGCCTACGCGGCCAATCCTATCGTTTGAGGTAACCACGCAGTTACCACGGACCTTTGCCGTCCGTCGAGGACATGGCGAGTCATCGGCGTCACCGCTGCGGGAGGAGGAACATCATGAAAATCTTGAAACTGGTACTGGCGGCCGGTGCGGCGCTCACGTTAGGCATGACGACGGCTTCGGCACAGCAGAAAATCACCTTCACCCTCAATTGGGTCGCCGGCGGGGACCATGCACCGTATTTCTATGCCCAGAAGATGGGCTGGTACAAGGACGCGGGTGTCAACGTCGAGTTCGAAACCGGCCGCGGCTCCGCTGCCTCCGCGCAGAAAGTTGCGGCGGGCTCTTCACAGCTTGGTCTCTCCGATATGGCCGGCGTGCTGCTATTCCGCGGCAAGGGCATGGATCTCGTCGGTTTGATGAATGTCTATGCCAACTCGCCACAGGGCCTGTATTGGCTTAAGAGTTCCGGTATTAAGTCAGTCAAAGACCTCGCCGGGAAGAAGATCGGCAATCCGGCCGGCGATGGCGCCCGCACTATGTGGCCGGCGCTGGCTAAGAAGGTTGGCATCGATCCAAACTCAGTTACCTGGGTCAACATCGATGCCAATGCCAAGCTCGGTGCACTGAAGGCCAAGACCATTGACGCCACCACGTCATTCTTCAACCTGCACCACGTATTCGCGCGCGAGCTCGGCGCCGACATGGGGTTCCTCGCCTGGAAGGACGATGGCGTTAATCCCTACGGCAATTCGATTATTGCCAACGGCGCATGGCTGAAGGCTAATCAAGACACCGCTGCCAAATTTACCAAGGTGACGCAAAAAGCGTTTGCCGAATGCGCGAAGAATCCAGATCCTTGCGTCAAGGCGTTGGTCGAAGCGAACAGCGGCCTGTTGTACGACAACGAACTGACCAACTGGCACCTCGTCAGCATCCTGATGAGCGACGACACCTCGCGGAATGTTGCGCTAGGTTGGCATGACGACAAACGAATGGCGGATGACTACAAACTGGTGGACGAATTTCTCAAGATGGAAAAGCCGTACGACATCAAGACGGCCTACACCAATGAGTACCTCGACAAGAGTATCAAGATGCCGCCGATCAATCCGCCAAAGTTATACTGAGCGAAATATTTCGAGATTGTGGCGCCGGCTGCATCGCGGTCCGCCTCTCTTTCAGCCAAACTCTGGTCCGACTACGGCGAACGTCCGCGCGGTATCTTCAAAACCGGTCGCCCGTCCAAGAACCATGCGGGTGAGTGGCCGTTGTGACGTGAAGCCAGCTTTCGCGAGCCAGGCACAAATATCGGTTTTGGCGTCTGCGAGGTCGAGATAGACAGGCCCCTCGAGAGCGGAGAGCGCGCGCGCTAGCAGCACTCGCGCGGCGACATCGTCTTCTGCCACGAGCGGTCCGATTTGCGAAGAGCTGCGCCCGTTCCGGCCGAGCATGAATCCCGCGACCTCGCCGCGCCGCTCGGCAATCAGTTCAGCCTTCGGCAGCCGGCTGCGCAAGTGGTGCAGCAGTGCGCTTCGGTCGGCGCCGAATGCTGCGGCGTCATAAGCGCAAATCACGTTCCAGTCGGCATCGACGATGGGACGGACTGTCGTTCCGTCGGCATTCGGCGACGTCATCGGCTTTGGATCCGGACGCACCCATCTTTGAAAGCCCCAGGTGCCTGAAAGCCCAAAGCACGATAGATCGGGCGGCCCGCCGGTGTCGCATCGAGCACGGGCACGCAGCCCTTCTCATTGAGCGCCGCCATACAACGCTTCAGAAGTCTTGTTCCAAGGCTACGCTGTCGATGCTCGGGCAAGACCAGCACCATGCTGATCCAGGCGAATTGGCCGTAGGGGAGAGTCGCTGCGGACGCGATCACGCGACCATTTTCACGGGCGACAAAGACAGTGCCGAGATCGCGAAAAATCTCCCAATCGGCGGGCAGCTGATTCCAGCCGGCCGCGCGTACCAGCGCTTCGGCGTCGGAAAAATCGGCCGAAGTGAAGGAAGCTTCGATGGTTGGCTCAGAAGGAGCCATCGCGCGTACCAAAATGGGTGTTCTTGCCGAGGCTCGGCATGCCACGCGAAACCCAGTCGGCAGTCCAGTCAATCATCCGCGCCAGCGAGACACGCGGCTTGCCCATTAGCCGAACCGATTCTGCTGGATTGATCAGCCATGCATCCCGCGCTTCGACCCCCGAGAGCACCGGCCTTTTGCCAAGACGCTCGCCGAACTGCTCCGCCAGCCAGCGGACGCTTTGCGGCGGACCGCTGACGTTGAGTGGGCTCGCCGGCACGGTGCAATGATTGAGCGCGCGCAAGACAAATTCATTGGCGTCACCCTGCCAAATCACATTCACGTGGCCCATTGTGAGATCAAGCGGCGTGACGGTATGTACGCGTGTCGCGATGTCAAAAAGAACGCCATAGCGCATGTCGATCGCATAGTTGAGGCGGATGATGCGGCCCGGTGTTTTGTTTACGCGAGAAAAATGCGTGAACATCGCCTCGCGGGCGACGCACGAGTAGGCGTAGATGCCGGGCGGTGGAACCGCCGGCGTCGATTCTGTCGCGCCGCCTTTGGTGACATCGACGTATGGGTAAACGCAGCCGGTTGAATAAGCGACGATGCGCGAGGCCGGATAGGCTTCGGCAACCAATGCAGGCACATGGGAATTCATCACCCAGGTCAAATCCTCAGCGCCGGCCGAACCGAATTTGCGGCCTGCCATGAACACTACGTTCGGGAGCTTCGGGAGCGCCGCGACCTGCGCGCGATTCAGCAGATCAGCCTCGATGCATTCGATGCCCCATCCGGCCAGCCGCTCGCGCAGGCCTTTTTCGCTGAAGCGGGCGACGCCGACCACGCATTTGCCTGGCGCCGCGCGCTTTGCGAGGCGGGCGAGCGTCGGCCCCATCTTGCCGCCCACACCTAGAATGATGATGTCGCCCGTAATGCGCGCCATATCCGCCACGAGCGCCGCCGATGGCGAGGTCATCACCTCTTCGAGATGATTGACGTCGCGAAAGCGATCCGGCAAAGATGCGTCGGCGGTGCTGGTCCCGGCAATCGACATGACATCCTTCTACGACTGGTCAGAGACCTATGTATAAGTAACCAGTTGGATACTAATAAGCTGTCCGCCTTGCAACAAGGACCTCGGGATGGCGTCAGCATCTCGCATCAAGACGACGGTGGTCGGCTCGTATCCAATGCCGGATTGGCTTCAGGCATTGCCGTCGGAACAAGCGTTGACTGACGCGACGCGGGTCGTGATCAGCATCCAAGAGCAAGCCGGCATTGATCTTGTCTGCGATGGGGAACTGTCCCGCTTCGACGTCAATCATCCAGAGACCAACGGCATGATCGAGTATTTCGTGCGCCCGATGTCCGGCATGCGAAGCGCCATCACCTTTGACGAATTGGTGACCTATCGCTCACAGCCCGGTATGGGATTCCGCACACGACCACCAGCTGTGGTCGAAGGCGCTGTCAGCGCCGGAACACTCGACTTGCCGCGCGCCTGCGCTCGCGCCCGGCAACTCGCGTCGAAACCGTTCAAGTTCACACTGACCGGCCCGCACATGCTAGCGAAAAGTTTAATCAACAAGCACTACGGCAATGTGCCCGATCTTGCGATGGCGATCGGGGATGCCTTGGCGGAGCAGGTCAGGCACCTTGATGCCGATGTGGTGCAACTCGACGAAGCTAACCTGCCGGGCAATCCTGAAGAATGGGAGTGGGCCGCCGCCGCGATCAATCGCGTCCTTGACGCGGTTAAGACCACGCCGGCGGTGCATCTGTGCTTCGGCAACTACGGGGGGCAATCAATTCAGAAAGGCAAGTGGGAGAACTTGATCAATTACCTCAACGCGCTTCACGTCGATCACGTCGTGATGGAAACCGCGCGTCGCCCTGCGGACGAGCTTGCCGTGTTCAAGCAGTTGCGGCCGGAGATCGGCCTCGGCCTCGGCGTGATCGACATCAAGGCAACAGTGATCGAGTCGCCGGATTCGATCGCGCGCGCGATAGAGCGTGCAGAGAATCTCTTGGGTCCAGGCCGTGTCCGCTATGTTCACCCCGATTGTGGTTTCTGGATGCTCAAGCGCAACATCGCCGATGGGAAGATCCGGGCGCTGGTCGAGGGCCGCAATCGCTATGAAGGACTCGTATCTCGGGCGTGATGTGAGAACGTCGGCTGACGGCATCGTAGATCTGCAGCGGCGACCGGTGTCGCTGCTATTGAGGCGTTTCATGAACGCGGAATATTTCGAGAAACAAAGACGAGACATGCTTGCGGCGATTAGGGCGATAAGCGCCCACATGGCCGCCGAGGCTGGCAAGACCGCGCTGGACGAGCGAGTCCTCAGGGCAATGGCTAAGGTACCGCGACACGAGTTTGTGCCCTTCGAGGTCCAGGAGTACGCTTACCTGAACAGGCCAATTCCGATCGGTTTCGATAAGACGATCTCGCAGCCATTGATGGTTGCGGTGATGACGGACCTGCTCGAGCTCAAACCAGACGACGCGGTCCTCGAAATCGGCACCGGCCTGGGCTATCAGGCCGCAGTGCTCGCCGAGCTGGCTGGCAGGGTGTACAGCGTCGAAATCATCGACGAGCTCGCGCAACGGGCAATACAGCGGCTGAAACGAGAGGGCTATACCAACGTCGAAGTCCGCGTCGGCAATGGCCATACCGGCTGGCCCAAGCACGCCCCGTTCGACAAGGTGATAGTCACAGCGGCGCCCGACCTAATCCCTCCTCCTCTGATCAACCAGCTCAGGGCTGGCGGAAGGATGGTGATCCCGGTCGGCCTGCCCG
>DAISKM010000085.1:0-10127 GCA_036820945.1 Pseudolabrys sp. | reverse complement strand
GCCCATGCGTGGGCCGCCGCCGCCACCACGTCCGCCGAGGCTTGCGTGGCCGCGCATGGGTGGTGGTGGTGGTGGTCGCGGTGGCGGCGGCGGACGCGGCGGTGGCGGCGGACGGCGCTCGGACATCGCGCTCAAGCACGACATCATGCTTCTCGGCCATTTCAACAATGGTCTCGGATACTATCGCTTCAGCTACAACGGCAGCGACAAGGCCTATGTCGGCGTGATGGCGCAGGAAGTGCAGATCATCAGACCGGATGCGGTCACGCGCGGCCGCGACGGTTACCTGCGTGTCAACTACGACAGGCTTGGTCTGCAATTTCAGACTTACGACCGATGGATCGCGTCGGGTGCCCGGGTGCCAACGCGCGCCTCAGGCTCGCACTGAGAGGTGACGCCATGATGAAATCGAAATCACAGCACGTTCGTTTCCTGAGCAAGCTCGCTCTGTTGACCGGGACGACGGTGCTTGCGCTCGTCCTGTCATCCCTGGCTCACGCCCAGCAAAAATTCAACACACCCGACGCTGCTGTCGAAGCGCTCGTCGCCGCGGCGAGAAGCGGCGACCGCAGGACAGTCGTATCGATACTCGGGCCAGGTTCGCAGGAGCTCGTATCCTCCGGCGACCCGGTGGAAGATGAAAACATCAAGAAGGAATTTCTCACTTCCTATGATGCGCAACATCGGATCGTGTCGGAGAGCGGCAAGCCCTCGATTCTGGTGATCGGCCAGAACGACTGGCCGTTCCCGATACCGCTCGCGCAGCGCGACGGCCAATGGAGCTTTGACACCGCCGCAGGCCGCGAGGAGATCCTTGCGCGCCGCATCGGCCGCAACGAACTCGGCGCAATCAAGGCTGCTCTCGCCTATTGGGACGCACAGAACGAATACGCCGACATGTTCAAGGACAAGAATGGCCAGGCTGTCTACGCGCAGAAGATCGTCAGCTCGCCGGGCAAGAAGGACGGCCTGTACTGGCCGACGTCAGGCAGCGACCCGGATAGTCCGCTCGGTGAAGCGGTCGCTGCCGCGACCCAGCGGGGCTATCGCGTCGGCTCCGGTGAGCCTTATCACGGCTACTACTTCAGGATCCTGACCAGCCAGGGCCAGAATGCGCCGGGCGGCGCAGTGGACTACGTCGTGCGCGGCAACATGATCGGCGGCTTCGGCCTCGTCGCCTTTCCCGCCGAGTATGGCAACTCCGGCATCATGACCTTCATCATCAACAATGACGGCGACATCTACGAAAAGGATCTCGGTCCACGGACCGAGCGGATCGGTTCGCGCATGACTTCGTTCAATCCGGACCATACCTGGAGGAAAGTCGTCGACACGGAAAAATAAGCCGGCGTCTTCCGCCAGCGATTGCACGCCCGCGGGCGGCTGACGTGAATGCGGTCCCGCCCTGAATGTCGCGACGTTCAACAGGGAGGAACTGCCTTCATGATCGATGCTTTCGCCTGGATCGTGCTTCTTATCCTGGTCGCGAGCGCGATTGCGATCTTCTTCATTGCGGGCTCGCTACCCGGACACATTGCCAAAGCCGCGGACACCCCTCGGCGCAAGCCGTCACCATAGCGGGATGGGTCACGTTGATCTTCGGCTTTGCGCTGTGGCCGATCGCACTGATCTGGGCCTATGTCGACATTCCCGCGGCGCGCAAGGTGGAGGCGCCGCGATGATCGTCGCCCTCTTCAACGTTTACCTGGTGCTTCTCTTCTTCCTCGTGAAGTTCAAGATCGTTCCTTTCAACCTGTTCTGGAAGGTCTCCCCTCTCCTTGTCCTTCTGTTCCTGATGTTCGGCCTGTTTATTCCGATGGGCTGGGGCGCGCCGCAAGGTCCCGCGATGGTGGTCCGCAATTCGGTGGCGATCGTGCCCGACGTCGCCGGCGAAGTGACGGATGTCCCTGTGAGCCCGAACAAGCCGCTCAAGGCCGGCAACGTCTTGTTCAAGATCGATCCGACGCCCTACCAAGCCCAGGTCGATACGATTGCCGCGCAGCTCAAGTTCGAAGAGCTGCGGCTTGCGCAGATGACCCAGCTTCAGCTCAGCGACGCAGGACGCGCGTTCGACGTCCAGCAGCGGCAGGCGGACGTGGACAAGCTGAAGGGGCAGCTCGAAGGCGCCAAGTGGAACCTCGAGAAGACAGTCCAGCTCGCGCCGGCCGACGGCTACGTCACCAATGTCGGGCTGATGAAGGGCGCCCGCGTCGCAAACCTGCCACTGTCTCCCGTGATGGCTTTCATCGACACATCCGAGACGGTGATCGGCGTCGAAATCCAGCAGATCTACACGCGGTACATCGCGCCGGGCCAGGGGGTCGAAGTCACACTCAAGTTTTACCCCGGCCAGGTGTTCACGGGCAAAGTCGTGTCCGTGCTGGAGGCGACGTCCGCCGGCCAAGTCCTCGCCACGGGAACTGCTGTCACAACTGGAAACAGGTTACGGCGGCGCCATTCGTCGTTCGCGTCAAGCTTGATGACGACAAGCTTGCCGCCAGCCTGCCGGCTGGCACCGCCGGTGATGGGGCAATTTACACGCCGCACATCAAGCCGAGCCACATCATCCGGAAGGTGATCCTGCGGCAGATCGCGATCGTGAACTACGTCAATCCGTTTTGAGGCGTAAGTTCGATCGGAGGACACATGAAAAATTTTCTGGCCGCCCTGAACAGGCGCTTGCGGATTGAAAGGGTCACAAGTGAGGTTGTGGCCAGAGCTGTCCCGGCGCGCGCAACAGCTGATTGACTCAATGAGACCAAACAAAAGCTTCGTAACGAAGACGGCTGATTTCTTCCTTGACGTACAAAATTCGAGATTTGAGGTAGGCGATCATGGGATCGTCGACAGGCGCATAGGAGAGAGCCTCGCCGATTTCTTTCTCGAGGGCCCTTTGTCGCTGTTCGAGTATCGCAATGTCGGTTTGCAGCATGATGCTTCTCCGACTTCGTTAAGATTGTCAGGAAAATCAGTTAACGAATCATTAACATGGCTTCGAGCGCCGGGATGTAGCAAATGGGCCACAATGCGAATTGAAATGGGCACGCGATGGTAAAAGGCTATTGGATTGTATCGGTTGATATCAGCAACCCCGAAAGCCACAAGATGTACGTTGCTGAAACCCGAAGCGCTTTGCGCAAATACGGAGCCCGCTTTGTCGTTCGCGGCGGCAAGTCGGAGGTTGTTGAAGGCAAAGGACGATCACGAATCGTGGTGATCGAGTTCAAGGACTACGCAACCGCCCTCCAATGCTACCGATCACCCGAGTATGCGAAAGCGATTGAAATTCGCCAGGGCAGTGCCGTGGCCGACATCATTATCGCCGAGGGCTATCACGGTCCTCAGCCGATGGATGGATAGAATCAATGAACGCCGGATCGGTCAGCCAGTTTGGCCTGACCGGTGCAGCAATGACGGGCCGGCTTGCCTTCCCGGTTCCCGGCAAATATTGGCCTGTAACTTTCCTGACCACAGCGGATAAACTACGCGGACTCGTCAGGGGGAACTGAGGGGGACGCGGGATGAAAGCCAAATTCGCGCTTTGCACGTTGATCGCGGCGGCGTCTGCGACCGCGGAGGTTCACGCCCAGCCCGTGCGCGTCACTGACCGCGATATCGTTGAGGCCTACCAATACATGCTCGGCCGCTGGCTGGTGCTGCGGCAGGAGAACCTCGACTTCAAGGACGGCATGAAATGGAACCAGATCGTCCATCGTGAACCCGGCGGGGTGGATTGGGCAAACCCGAACCTCGACGTGGTCTACAGCGAGGCATGGGTCGCGGTGGACGAGAAGAGCTGCACGCTGATCGAGCTGCCGGAGATCAAAGGCCGCTATTACACCGTGCAAGCGCTCAACGGCTGGGGCGAAGTCACCGCTAACATCAATGAGCGCAACTATCCGAAGCACCCGTTCGGAAAGTTCGCTTTTTGCCTGAAAGGCGCGAAAGGGATCACGCTGCCAAAAGGCACACAGCGGGTCGATCTTCCCAGCAGGAAATCGCGCATCCTCATGCGGATCGAACTTGGCGCCAATCCGACCGACGCCGGCACGCTGCAAAAAAAGGTCGTGATGAAGGCCACGGGCGCCCCGATGATCGAGCCCGCGGTGGTGAAGCCGGACTTTCCCAACAGCAAGCTGCCGGGCGTCGAGGGCTTCGATACGACCGAGGAGATTCTCGCCAGCGAGGCCGATCTCAATGTCGGCATGATCGACGTGCGGGACAAGACGCACGCGGTCGCCAAGGCGGCGGCCGATCCGGCGCAGCGCACGCGCATTGACGAGGTGATCCGCAAATATGCGATCCCCGCCTTCCAGGGCGAGATTCAGAAAATGGGCAAGGCGGCGAACGGTTGGACTCGTCCGCGCCTCGTCGGCAACTACCGTACCGATTACGTGATGCGGAGCGTCGCGAATTACGCCGGCATATGGGCCAACAACAGCAAGGAAGTCGTGTACTTCGCCAGCCAGGGACTCGACGGCGGCCAGACCTACACGCAGACCTATCCGACGGACGCGCTGCCGCCCTCGAAGACGCGCTACTTCTGGTCGGTCATTGCGGTGGACGGCGTCGACTACAAGGTCATTCCCAATCCGCTGAAACGCTACCTGCTCAACAAGCAATCAGCGCTAAAACTCAACGATGATGGCTCGCTCACGCTGGCCTTTGGGCCGAAACAACCCGACGGTTTTCCGGAATCGAACTGGATACCCACGCCAACGGGAAAAAAATACAACCTGACCTATCGCTTCTACGGGCCGTCGAAGGATGTGTCCGACGGCACGTACTACCCGCCACCGCTGGTGCGCATCAGCGAAACGCAGACGGAAAAATTCATCCACGGCCTGAAGAAATCGACCGAAGACGTGATACGGCGGAGGAAGAAAAATGAATAAAACGATCCTCGCCGGCATCTTCCTGGCGTGCGGCGTGATCGGCGCTTCGCAGGCGCAATCGCCGCCTGGCAAAGCCGTGACAGTCACGGCCGACAATTTTAACCGCGCCGAGACCGACATGTACTTCGCCCAGTTCGTCAAGCGCGGGGCGCTCGGCAAGTTCGTCCATCTCCGCGAGTTGCCGCTGGAAGGCACCGGCGTTCGGCCAAACCGTGACACGCTTTATTCGGAGGCCGTGTTCGACCTCGATGCCGGGCCGGTCAAGATCACCTTGCCCAAGCCGGGAAAGCGCTTCATGTCGATCACCGCGATTAACGAGAACCATTACGTCTTCGAGGTCGGCTACGGCGGGGGGAACTACACTTATACAAGGTCCGAGGTCGGCACGCGCTACCTGTTTGTGGCGCTGCGCATCCTGGTCAATCCTGCCGATGCACAGGATATGAAACAGGCACATGCTTTGCAGGACGCGGTGATCGTGAAGCAGAGGGACCCCGGGCGCTTCGAGGTCACCAACTGGGATCCGGTGAGTCACAAGAAAGTGCGCGATCTGCTGCTGGCGTTGAACACGACGCTGCCTGACCTGCAAAAAGCGTTTGGATCGAGAACACAGGTCGATGCAGTCCGGCACCTGATCGCCACCGCGTCGGCATGGGGCGGCAACCCCGAAAAGGATGCGATCTACCTCAACGTCACGCCGGTCAAGAACGACGGCGCCGCGATTTACAAGCTCACCGTTCCGGCCAAGGTCCCCGTCGACGCCTACTGGTCCGTCAGTGTCTACGACGCCACAGGCCACTTCAGGAAAAACCCGTACGATGCCTACTCATTCAACAGCATCACGGCGAAGAAAAGCGCCGACGGCTCAGTTTCAATCCAGTTCGGTGGATGCGACGGGAAGATCCCGAATTGCCTGCCCACCGTGAAGGACTGGAACTACATGGTGCGGCTCTATCGTCCGCGGGACGACATTCTGAACGGCAAGTGGAAATTTCCTGAAGCGCGGTTGGTGAATTGAATCCGGGCAAATAAACTCAGCCGGACTCGCCGTGCCGGGGCGCGGCGGACCAGCCGTCGGTTGTACCGAACCGACGATACTCTTGTGCCCTCGCCGTCATGAATATTGCGTGACCGCCTATCCGTCGACCGCGGTCATGCTAGGCTGAACATCAAGGGGTCGGGCTGGAGTGGTCCCATGCGCCTCCACCGTCTTGCACTATCCGTCATCGCGGCTTTCGCCGTGCTCGCGGTCGCCTCTCCAGCACGCTCCAACGTCATGATCATTATCGACAAGTCCGCTCAGAAAATGACCGTCACCGTCAATGGCGAGGATCGTTACGTGTGGCCGGTGTCGACCGGCCGGTCGGGCTACGACACGCCGGGAGGCGACTTCCAGCCCTTCCGCATGGAGAAGGACCACTTCTCGCGCGAGTGGGACGATGCGCCAATGCCGCACTCGATTTTCTTCTCCCAGATCGGCCACGCCATCCATGGCACCTACGAAACACGCAACCTTGGCCGGCCGGCCTCGCACGGCTGCGTGCGGCTCTCCACCCAGAATGCCGCAACGCTGTTCGCTTTGGTCAAGCAGGAAGGCGTATTCAATACGCACGTGCGGCTCGTCGGCCAGATCCCGAACACCGAACCTGCCGACGACGCGATCGCGCGCCGTGACCATCGCGATAGTTATACGCGCATGTTCGACGATGACGACATGGCGTCCCAGCGTGGCCGCCAGCGCGGCTGGTACGACGATTCATACTATTACCGCGCGCAGCCTTACTATGAGCAACGCCGCTACTACGGAGGCGGCGGCTTCTTTCCCTTCGGCTGGTGACGGAGGATCAGCGATGATCCGCAAGCTCGCTGATGGCAGATTCCGCCTCTATTCGCGCAAGAAAAATCCGCGCACCGGCAAGCGCCGCAATCTCGGCACTTTCGCCAACAGGCGCGCCGCGCTCAAGCACGAGCGCGAAATCCAGTACTTCAAGCGGCATTAGAAGCTAGGCTACTTCTTCGTCATTCCGGGACGAAAATACATATCCGAATAACAAACTATCCGTGCGCCACGCCGAGCGCGTCCTCCCCCGCGCTCGAGGATCAGCGGCACGATCAGATCCTCCTCGTCGTCGAGATGCCGCACCAATCCCTTTAGTAGCAATCCGCTCGCATCTGCATAGTCGTCACCGCAGCGACGCAGCGTCGGGATCTCCTTGCAGGGCCTGCAGCAATGCATTGGCCGTTTCCGCCGTACGCGCCATGTCGGAGTGGATGTGGTGATGATCGCCTTCCAGCACCTCGAATCCGCGGGTCAGGCGGGCGTCTGCCTCCCGAAAGATCGGGAAGTAATGCAGGTCCTCGATCTGATGATGCACGTTCAGCTGGTCGAGCATGAACTGCAGGCGCGGCACGAACTGGCGAGCAAATTCGCCAGCCGGAAGGTGTCCGGCGCGGAATTGCGCCGTGATGTGCCCGATTGATCCCGACAACTCGCGAAACATGGTGTGGCGCGACAGCCAGAAGCGGGCCATGTCGCCGAGGTTGGCGTGAGAGTCCCACTCCTCGCGCGGATAGCGCGCGAGGAGCACGCGCAAGTCTTCTGGCCAGCCGCTGCGGCGGGCCAGAGCAAGCGCTTCCATCTCGGCGGAATGGGGTCTTTCGATAGTCACAGCGCCTAGATAGCCATTGCACGCGCGGATGCGAAGGGCAAACTTGCGCCGCATGAAGGTACCCACGACTGTCGCCCGCCTCGCCTGCGAGGAACCAACCGCCCGCCGGCTTGCCGCTTATCTCGGCGAAAGCCTCGATGCCGAGGCTACGGCTTGCGCTGCGTTCGAGGGTGACGATGGACGCTGGCACGTGGCGATTCATTTCCGCGGCGTTCCCGACGAGACCGGGTTACGCGAGTTGGTCAAGCTGGCGGTGGGCGAGGCAGCGGCTGATGCGCTCAGGATCGAGCCCCTCGCCGACAGCGACTGGGTAGCGCAAAGCCTCGCCGGGCTCAAACCAGTCCGCGCCGGCCGCTTCGTCGTTCATGGCGCGCACGCGCGCGGCGGGGTAAGAGCCAACGACATCGGCATTCAAATCGAGGCCGCCCTCGCCTTCGGCACGGGTCATCACGGCACGACGCTGGGCTGCCTGCTCGTGCTCGGCGATCTGGCAAAGAGGCGGAAGGCACGGCGCGTGCTCGATGTCGGCGCCGGGTCTGGCGTGCTGGCAATCGCAGCGGCCCGCTTGTGGCGCACCCACGCCATCGCGGGCGATATCGATCCGGTCGCGGTCCGGTCTGGCCGAGCCAATGCACAACTCAACCACGCCGCATCCATGATCACGTTCGTGCGCGCCGCCGGAGCCCGCGCGCAGGTTATCAGAGCACGCGCGCCATACGATCTCGTTCTTGCCAATATCCTGATGACGCCGCTCACAAGGCTGGCCGTGCCGCTGCGCGGGCTCGCCGCGCCCGGCGGGCGCATGGTGCTGTCGGGTCTGCTGCCCGGTCATGCCAATGCCGTCCTTGCCATCTACCGCGCCCAGGGGCTGAGACTTGAACGGCGGATCACGCTTCAGGGGTGGGTTACGCTGGTCATGCGCCGGCCGGCGCGCGCAAAACGAAGCCGCCCCGGCCGGGGACACCGGGGCGGCTTCGCTGGCGAAGCGGCTGCGATCAGCCGCTGAACGGCAGCTTTTCGACGCCGTTGATCAGGCGATTGCCGCGCTCATCGAGCGTGTACGGAAACAGATGCGCATGCTTTGTAATCTCGCGATGGACTTGCTTCATGCGCGAGGCGACGAGCGCATCCATGAAACGGACGAAAACGCTTTTGCGCGGCGCAGCGGCTTTGGCGCGCTCGGCAGCTTTGGCAGTGGGTAGGCGGGTAACTCCATAAGTGACGGCAACCATTTTGCATCTCCTTCTCGTCATCGAAGCACGGCAACGCCGTAACATCACTTCGACCTATTGCACTGCAATATAACCCTCGACTCCCTCGCCAGTATGTGCGGCCTTGCATAGTTGCCCCGTAAAACCGGCATGAATCGATCGATCACTTACGGAAATCTTAACCATGAGCATGTCCGATAGGTGCGCTGCACATATCTTGAACCAGGCGCCGGTTTTGTTGGCCAATTTGCGAGCGGCGGAGCAAGAATTTTCACTAACTTGGCGCGTATGCTTCTGCGCTTCGCTTTCGCCGGTTCGTGCATGCCTGCATTGCCCGGAACGCGCAGCACGGTAGAGTCGCTCCGATGTTTGAGGCCCGCTTTCAGACGTTCAGTGATTCAAGCGAGCGCGCACAGAGCGCCGCCCGCGTCGCCGAACTGCGTGTCGAACTGAAACGCCGCGGCCTCGACGGGTTCGTCGTGCCGCGCGCCGACCGCCAGCAGAACGAATATCTGCCTGCAAGCGAAGAGCGCCTCGCCTGGCTTACCGGTTTCACCGGTTCGGCCGGGACCGCCGTGATTCTGACCGACCACGCGGCGTTGTTCGTCGACGGGCGCTACACGGTGCAGGCAAACAGCCAGGTCGACGGCAATGTTTTCTCCATCGAGCACCTGGTCGTGCGCCCGCCGGAGCAATGGCTCGAGGAAAACCTGAAACCGAATGCAAAGGTTGCTTACGATCCCTGGCTGCACACCAGCGATCAGGCGGAAAAGCTGAAAAGGGCTTGCACGGCCGCGGGAGCGGAACTGGTTGCGATCGATAGCAACCCGATTGACGCCCTTTGGCGAGACCGGCCCGCTCCACCTGTCGGCCCGGTGACATTGCGCGAGATCAGGCTCGCCGGCGAAGCTGCGCCCGACAAGCTCAGGCGCGTTCGGGCCGAGCTGAAAAAGCTGCGAGCCGACGCTCTTCTCGTATCAGATCCGCAGAATGTCGCATGGGCGTTCAATATCCGGGGCGCGGATGTCACGCACACGCCCCTTGCACTCGCCTTTGCAGTGGTGCCGCTAGAAGGCAGGCCCTCGATCTTCGTCGAGACGGCCAAGCTCAGCAACAATGTTCGTCACGCGCTGGAGGAATTCACCGACGTCCGCGGACCGGATGATCTCGCCCGCGATCTTGACAAGCTCAAGCAGAAGACCATCAGGCTCGACCAGGCGACCGCCTCCGAGGCATTGACGCGCCTGATCACCGACCACGGCGGCAGGCCGCAGCGCGGGCCAGACCCGATCGCATCTTTGAAGGCCACCAAGAACCACGCCGAGATCCTCGGCAGCCGCACCGCCCACAAG
>DAISKM010000084.1:0-10133 GCA_036820945.1 Pseudolabrys sp. | reverse complement strand
CGTCATGTCCGATTTACCTCCGAAAGCGGACATGTGCGGTACAGCTAGGGATGTCCGCTTTCGGCCAATAACGGAGCGCCGCCAGCATGGCGGCTGCTCGACTAAAGGCAACTTCCGGCACGGTGACTGTTCGCATTGCCGAAAATGGGTTTGCGACAAGCCGCAGCGTGAATGAATCTGCCAAAGTAACGCTAGGGCGTTTACTCATAACGCCTCGCGATGACTTACCGCGAGGCCAAGTTGATGTTGCCCATCACCCAGATTGCTACAACCGCAACGAGACCTGCACTAGCGAACACTCCCGATACTACGGCCGCGCTGAACAGAATCACTCCTAACGCATACGCGATCCTATCGAGTGCCCATCGTATCACTCCGATGAAGCGGCCGAACACCCAATAGAACGCATATAGGAGGAGCAGGAGCACTAGAATGAGCACTACAATCTTCAGGATTGGAGCGCCGCCGAAATGCGTACCAAGAAGCCGCGAGACCTGGCTGATGCCCCAGAGGCATCCGAACACAATCACGTCGACGAGCCAGCCAAATCCCTGTTTAAGCCATGCACCAAACTCCCGGATCAGGTGCTCCATACACAAGTCCCGTCGTTTGTACTCCCCAGCCACTAACGCTGCGGGAACGAATATGTTTCAAGCGATGTTCCCCGGTTCGCAACTTTGTACGCCCCGAGATCAACGACAGGGCATCGAATCGGCAAAAACTGGTGTTATGGAAGGGTCACCAATGGCCGACTATCGCCCGGACGCACATCATCGCTCTGCGCGTGCGCCTTTCGCGAGGTATCGCCGCACGATCGATTCGGCGACGAGGGCCGGCCTGTCCTGCCCCTCGATCTCGACGGTGATGTTGCACGTCAACTGCAGGCCGCCGTCGACCTCGTCGACTTTCGCCAGCACGAAACGACCGCGCAGTCGGCTCCCGCTGCGCACGGGCGAGGTGAAGCGAATCTTGTTGAGCCCGTAATTCACGCCCATGTCGCAGAACGGAAACGCGTGCTGCAGATAGGGTTCGTAGAACCCGCCGATGAGCGACAGCGTCAGGAAGCCGTGCGCAATCGTACCGCCGTACGGCGACGTCTTCGCGCGCTCGACATCGACATGGATCCACTGGAAGTCGCCGGTCGCCTCCGCGAACTTGTCGATGCGCTGCTGATCGACCGTGACCCAGTCGGTCACGCAGACCTCCTTACCGACGGCGGTGCGCACCTCGCTCGGTTTTTCGAAGCGGACGGCCTTTTCCATCTATCGGCTCCTTGGCGGCTCGTAGCAGGACGCAGTGCTGCGCGGGATAAGGTGTGTCGATTGAGGCAACCCTGTTCGCTTTGCCCGTCAGGCATATTGATTGGAGATATCGTTTTTCGCCTGCCTACGTGCGTCCGGGTTTGCCGGCGTCGGTGGCCTCCGGCCCAAAAAACATCCGCTCAATATTGCTGTCGGCGAGCGCCTTCTCACAGATCGAGCAGGGCCGCGAAGTCGAATAGATTACCGCGCCAGAAAGATTGCGGGTGCCCAGTCGACGTTGGGCATCCCAAAGCGCAACGCGCTCAGCGTGTGCATTGAGATTGCCGTCGGTAACCACGCGGCTCGGCCCGTATCCGACAATCGTATCATCCATCACCACAACGGCACCGAATGGTTGATCGCCGCTTGCGATAGCCTCTTGCTTCATGCGTGCAGCCTCCGCAACGAACGGTTGCTTCTTGGCATCAACTGCGTCGGTTGGCCGAACCGTCGAAAAAAATGCGGCCAAACTGCCCACTGCCATGACCGCAAAGTGGCGGCGATCAAGTTGCGACATGTGTATTCCGTGGTTCATTTTTCCATTAGTGGATATTTTGACCGGCAATGCAATGTCCGCTTGATCCCCCAAAGCAGACATGTGCTTTGCAATCAGCGATGTAGCGGACATTGAGGGTAGCGACGCGCTCGAGTGTGTTTGGGGGATGCGCGCAGTTTGCGCGCGAAGCTTCGATCGCAGGTCCAATTATTTCTGAACAAACTGACAGGAAAATATTCGGAACGAAGACCCCCGATTTAGCGTTTCTGTGGCGTTTGGGGGCAGAGGAGAGATGAAAATGAAGAAATTAATTATTTCGACGCTGGCAACGGCTCTCGTTGTGTCGTTAGCAGTGTCAGCCGAAGCCGCTGGCAACAAGCAAAAGGTGTCCGCGGATGTCCAGGCTTCATGCAAAGCGCAAGCAGCCAAGAAGTATTCCGCCATCCACTTCATGAAGCGGCGTACCTTTGTCAACAACTGCGTAGCTCAGCATGCGAAGGCGAGCGCTCCTAAGACGGCCAAGCCAGCAACCACCGGCCAAGCCCCCAAGCAATAGCGGTAACTCGAAAGCCCCGCTTCAGGGCGGGGCTTTTCCTGTGGTCTGATCTGTGCTTCTATCTACACCATCATTGGACCGAAGGATGAGGTCAAGAGATTACAATGGCGGCGTGCTCCGCCATCTTGCTCATTGGACGCTGCACCCGAATGCAATTCAGCGTGCTATCCGCTCGCTCGACAATCATCGATCTTGTCAGCAGCCTCTTCACAAGCTTCTGCCAACTCTAAAAACTCTTTTTTGGCGGCCGGGTCTTCCGCTGTTTCAGCGAGTTTTCGATATTCAGCCGCTTGCTCGCGATAATAATCAGAGTTGTGCATGCGACACGGTTTCTGTCAGAGACATCTGAGAAAAAAGCTGCCGGGCTCTGCAATCACTGACGCAATCGTGGACACGATGGAATGTCCGCTAAGGGCCAGAGGCGGACATCAGCGCCAGCATGAGTAATCGTGCGGGGCTGCGCTCTCCGGCTTCTGCCGCGTCAAGGATGCGCGTGGCCAGCGTCCCCTTGCTCGATTGCGCCTGCTGTTCAGCAGATAACGAGCTCCACGCCAAGTCGATCGCGACTTGCATGTCTTTCACTGTCTCGGGGCTGAAGTGCCTGACTTCAGCGGCCATAAACGTCCCCAAAGGAACCCTTGACTTTCTAACCTTGCCAGAAGGGCCCCTCCGCGTCTATCCGATGCCCGACCAACGGACCGGGCTTTTTGCACCTCTGGAGAGCGGACAATTACCTCCGCTCTGGGTCAAAAGCGGACAGTCGCGCCACAAAAAGTCAGGTCCGCTTTACCTCCGAAAGCGGACATTGGCCGCGGCTGCCGAAATCGAGACGAAAATGTTCCGACGCGACCACGCAGAGGCTCGATGCTTCTGTCCGGTGCGCGCACGCGCGCATGGAGAACGCCAAAACCGCTCTGACAGGCGACGGCCGCGGCGGGTTCGGGCATTCACGTCTTAACCGGGAAACATCCCGTGGCCCGGTGTCAGCACGTTCTTCGGGTCGAACTTCGTCTTCGCTGCCTCGACAATCTGCCAGGCCGGTCCGTAGTGACGCTTCCAATCGTCCTGCGACATCTCGACCGCGCTCGACGTCATTCGGTAGCCGCCCATGTCGCGCGCCCGTTCATAGAGCGCGCGATTGAGCGCGATCATGGAGGCGGTGTCAGTCCCGGCCGGCAGGGTCCGGGAGAGCTGGAAGCGGTAAATCATCTCTTCATCCGGCATGCGGGTGAGCGGACGTTTGATGGTGGCACGGCGCCACGCCGACATGCGCGGGACGAGAGACGCGGACTCCGTGGGTGATGACAGAATTCCCGACGTGTACTCGACGTATCGCGACGCGGGGATGCAGAGATAGACGAATGGCTTCTGGAGCGGCGTTGTGCACGCCGTACAAACTTCCTCGCGACGGAAATATTGCTCGTAGCTCATCACAGTGGCGGTCTTTTTCGCGAACTTGAGCCCCGCGGTCAGTTTCGCCTCGTCGGGATCGTTTGGTGCGTCATAGAAGGCGCCCCCTTCGACGTAGTATCCGACGCCACCGGTCGGCCGGGCTGCGCCACGACCGTCGAGATGATGAAAGCGCCCATCCTTTGCAAGCAGCGCGAGATCGGCGGATGCGCTCTGGAAGTCTTCGTAGTCCATTTTTATGAACAACACATGTGTGGGCGCAGTCATCAGCCGCATCACGACTTTCGTGATGATGCCGCATTGACCCAGACCCCCAAGCATCGCGTTGAAGAGATCGCTGTTGCGCGCGTCGGAGCAGGTTACAATCTGACCCTCGCCGGTCACGACCTCAAGCTCCTGCACGTGGTCGACCTGAAGACCGAGGTTGTAGGTGGTTACGCCGAAGCCGCCGGTGCTGATCGTTCCGCCGACCGACAGGAATGTATCGGCGATCACCGGCACGGTGAGTTTCTGGGCGTTCGCGGCCATGAGGACTGGGTGCCACTTGGAGCCGGGTCCGATCTCCGCGGTCCCGCCCGCGCCGGATTTGACGATACGGACGGCATTCAGGCTGCTGGAGTCGACGACAACGCCGCCCGCGACCTGGGTCTGGCCAAAAAACGAATGCCCCTGCCCGCGCATCGCGACCTTGAGTCCCTGGCGGTTTGCGAACTGCACGAGCTTGGCGATGTCCTGCGCATCGCCGGGCCGGAGCACGGCCATCGGCTTCTTGTGCACGACGCGTCCAAAGTCGTCGGCCGCCGTTTGCAAGACGGCTTCATCGAAAGACAACTCTCCGCTGAGATCCTTGAGGTCATTGCGCAGCGACTGTGCTGCGGCCGGGTTGGTCCATGCCGGCTGCAGTGCAAGGAGTGCCGCACCGCCTGCGAGCCGTTTGCCGAAGTCGCGGCGAGAGATAGTCCGCTGCATTGCTCACCCCCCTTGGTCCGATGTGGCGTTTCCCTTTGGTCGGCCTTCACACGTGCGTGGAATTGAGCCGCTCTCGATCGAGGACATACTCCCGGAGATATTATGGGATCATTGATCAAGAGAACTTCTTCGCATTCTTTCCAGGTATTCTTTTTGATCATCGTCCAGCTTCTTGAGCGCTTTTGTCTCCGCTTTGCATTTTCTGATCATCTTGCCAATTTTGCTTGCCCTGTCGCGCCGTCGAAGTTTTTTGGACTCTACATTTCCTAATTCTGCGTCTTCGCTCAAATGGTCGACTATTCTTTGACCCATCATGACGCAATCTCCTCAACCGAAAGCATTCACCAACTTCGAATTGAGCATCAGCATCCACCTTCACGGTATCTGTCTTTTTGACCTGCATCAATTGATCGCCGTCTGAATGCTTGCGTGATGTTCGGTCGCACCCAAAAGTGGACATTTCAGGAGTGCATCAGCTAAAGGCGCCAATAGGGACTTGCTTGTCAGAGAAAGCAGAGGGAGGAGTTATTCCCCTCCCTCCCCGTTCCCGAACCAATCACCTCACCGCGAACTTCAACAGCTTGATCGCGTCGAAGTCCTGCACGCCGCCCACGCGCTTGGTTGTGTAGAACAGCCGTAGGGCTTCGCCGTACAGGGATCGCGCAGTACGGTCACGCCGGCACGGTCAGCGGGACGATGGAAGGCGGGGTGATCAGCCCGCCTATACGTTGTGGGAAGAGTTGAAATCGACGAATTAGATCGCTGACGAATTTCCGTGATGTCGACCGTGATGTAGCCCGCCCGATTTCTCGGGTGGCGTTTCGCGCTAACATTTCTTCGCGTACCCAAATGGGTCGCCCCCTTCAGAGAACGATGGAGAGAGTTTGAAAAAAGAGCAGGGTTTAGGACACACCGATTGCGACTTTATTAGCCCAACGCGGATGATTCAGCCAAACTTGCACGCGTACAATCGGACTTGAAACGGCCATCGCCAGAAGCGGCTCATGAATAACATTTTGTACACTCAAAATTCCGGTCGGAATTTTCAGCAAGCCATCGAACTGAGGCGCGTGTCCAGCATCGACATCCTCACTGGTACCAAGAATAACCTCAGTCGGTCCATCCTGTTCGGGATAACATGCGATAGAAATGCACGTGTCCGTCCATAGGATTTGTTGATCTTTTTGCCAAGAAGGAGTGAGGCCTCCGAGTTGATCACAGACGAATACTAACGAGTTTACCGGTCTAATGATGCGTGCCGAGCGCATTAACGCCTCCCGCCATTTCGGCTAATCCAATTACCTTGTTTCGAACTACAGGATATGCATTGAGGATAGAGGCGCTGTGAGCGGCTCAACGGATTCCAAGCGGTCGGCGGTTGATGATCTATTACGAAGTTTTCCAAGGGCGTTCCAGGATTTGCAATACCACAAGTGTGGCACCCTTTTTCAGAGCCAATTCTATTGACCTCTCGACGCTCCGCAGCACTGAAGTCTCGCTCAGGGCCGCGGGCTGGTATTGACTCGCCAGCAAACGGGCCTGGTCCAATTCCCACTTGCTGAAGTTCAGAGATTCGCTCACGCGCCTGACGAGCATCCGCTCGGTAAGCCGCAATCAAACCCTCGACGCTTTCATAGGCACTTGGAGCTGGCTGCCATTTTGGATCCAATTCTTGTACGCGCCGGATTGCCTCCCGCGCTTGGGCCTCGACGACAGTCAACCGTGCTTGCTGCGCCGGTGAGGGCTCGACCTGCTGACCATTGATGACGACTCGGCCAAAAGCGCCACGCGTCCTACTCTGCGTGTATTGGGTGCCTGAATCGATGCGGTCAGGCGTAACATCGGAAAGAATGCGCGGATCTTGGCGTCCGTTTCTAACGTGTCCATCACTTGTCCACTGCCCACCATCTGGATTGCCCCTCGGCACTCGCGGCTGGTCGGGACTGTATTTTCGCTCGATGCGGTCATAGAGCTGATAGAGAAGCTGGTGTTCTTGTCCGAACCTCATGAACCGCCTCCAATCAGGGCTGAGGAACCGATGTGCGTCTGGCCGCATGAAGCGTTTGCGCTGATGATGGAGATGAGCCGCATGGATATGAGTCATGGAAAAACATTTGAGGAAATGCGCATGCATTGGCGTGATTGCCTGAAGCGGGCAATCACGCTTTAAAAGCAGTGCTGTTAGCGGGATCCCCGAGGCGTAGGCACTGCCTCGGCGATAGCGGGATAATCGTTGAGCGTTAGCTCGCAGAGAACTTCACTAACTTTATGGCGCTAAAATCTTGGATCCCACCGCCAACCCTTTTGGTGGTGTAGAACAATACATATGGCTTCGCTGTATATGGATCGCGAAGAACAGTTACCCCGGCGCGATCCACAATCAAGTATCCGCGATTGAAATCGCCGAAGGCAATCGACAACGAATTAGCAGCAATGTCGGGCATATCCTCGGCTTCGATAACTGGAAAGGTCATCAACGTGGCTTTTGCGCCCGGAATGGCGGGTGGTTGCCAGAGGTAGTTACCTGTTGAGTCCTTGAATTTCCGAATGGTGCTTTGCGTCTTCCGATTCATGACGAATACACCATTTTGCCGATAGCCTGCGTTTACAGAATAGATCAAATCGACAAGGACATCGGAAGGGCTAGAGGAAGGAAATGCACCAGCGAGACCCGATGCGATGTAACCGGTGTTGCCCCAGGTCCACGATGCGTTCGGGACAGAATTGTAGGAGAGGAAACCTTTCGGCTTGTTGTTACCATCCCCGACTACGAAGGCCGCGCCCTCTTGGGCGGCGAATATCTGCTCTACTTCCTGTGCAAGCCACTCGTCGATATTCACTGCTGAATCCTCAAGCAGTGTCGTGGTTGCTGCCGGCATGGCATAAAGCTCCATAGCTGGAAATGAAAGCTCATCGAGAGTTGGCGATGCCGTTTGCGTGCGGGCATCTGTCTCACACTGCCGGACCAGCAATCATGAATGGTTTCTTGTACACGTTGCTACTGATCGTGCGAATGCCAGCAATCGCACGAATGGGCGAAATTGCTATGAGCCGTTGACTAATCTGCCCTTCAATTTCAGGCGGGACTAGAAATCCACCGTCCTGGTTCGAGCCTGCAGACAGGGCTTTCCATTCAAGAGCGCGTAGATTCGTATTCTCACCCGAACGGACGTAAGCCTCAAAAGCTATCTTGTGCTCCGGCGAGCCGCGTAAACGCTCTCCAGAAATGATCGGACGCGAGTTTTTGAGTGTAATTTCATCAAGCCGGCGCGCTTGTGCATCGATTGTTTGGTCAATACGAGCGAGCTTTTCGTTCAAAAGAACGTCAGTTGGACGTCTTCCCTTTTCGGCCAACTGCTTGTCGTTGGCTTCCTTGAACTGCTCGAAGGCGCGCATCATCTCGGCATGCGTCACCACCGCATCGGGCGGAATGCCCGCCTTGGTCTCAAGTTCGGTATTGGTTTCGATATCCATCTCTTTCTCCTTTGTTATGGACAGGTTTTGCCGCCCGCGCGCGGCGGCGCGCCGCGTCGCGCTGCGACGAATTGGCAATCGGTGAAAATTTTCAGCGGGGTCGGCGCCACCGGCGACGGCAGGTCCGAAACGAATCAGGCTGTGGACTGAAACTTGTCCGCCGCCGCGACATTGATAGGCTGACGGCTCAGCAAACGACGGAGGCTAGCATGGCAACGATGGAAGAGCTGCCTTTCACCATCGAGGAATGGGATGCCGAGGGGCTGCACCGGCTGCAGATCGTCGCGCGCGCGTCCAATCCCGCCGTCGGCTGGGCCGCCTATCGCGAAACGGTCGCCATGCGCCCGCAGGCGCACATCCTGTTCAGGCACGGCATCCGCGTGATGGCCGAGCACCGGGGAAGCGACCGCCGCTCCGGCTCGGCACAATCCAATACGAAAGCCTGACGATGTCCCCTTAACGTGGGCGCCGCGCGGTCCTGGCTTGCCACGCGGCGCTGTCCCTTTTCTCAACAGGACGCGGGTCGCGTCCTCACCGGGTGCGGGCCATTTACGGCAACGGCACCAGCTCCGCCGGGAAGCTCTTCATGTGCACCGGAAGCGCAACATGAAGACCATTGATCTGCACGCCGTTGGTCACCAGTTTCGGCGTGCTTTTCGCGCTCGTCGGCACGGGGCCGCTGACGGCCTCGGCCAGAATGCTGATCAACCCGGCCACCAGAAGGATCGGTAACGCTTTGCGCATGTGAGCCTCCTGCGCTGCCCCTCATCGCCCAATGATTAAACCCGGCCGCGCAAAAGCTTTGTGAGGGGGCTCACAGACGCCAACGTATAATTCTGGCTTGCAAAAGAGGAACGCGTCCCGGCGTTCAAGCCGGGCCGAAGGCGTTATTCGATGACCTCGTCCGCCGCGACCAGCAGATTTGGCGGGATGACGAGCCCGAGCGCCTTCGCGGTTTTAAGATTAATAACCATTTCGAAGCGGCTCGATTGCATCACCGGCAGGTCGCCCGGCTTCTCGCCCTTGAGAATGCGGCCGGCATAAACACCCACCTGGCGATAGGCGCCCCTGATGCTTGTCCCGTAGCTCATCAGCCCGCCATCACCCACCGGCTCGCGCGATTCGTAGATCGTCGGCAGGGAATGGCGCGCCGCGAGGGCAATGAACGCGCTCCGGTTGTTGATGAAGAACGGATCGTTCAGCGGTATCAAGACGCCAACATGGTCGCGCTTCGCTGTCGCGAACGCCGATCCCAATTCGCGCTCGTCTGCAATATCGAGAAACAGTATTTTTCGTCCGAGCGCAGCGGCGGCACTCTCGATCACTTTCCTGTCTGCCGCGTATCTCGGCTCGCGTGGCCGTCCGATAAATCCGATCACCACCTCCTTGGGCACCAGTTGCGCGGCCAATTCCAGACGCTTCTCGACAAGCTGGGCGCCAAGGAAACTGACACCGGTGACATTGCCGCCGGGCCGGTTGAGGCTTGCAACGAAGCCCAGTTTGACGGGATCGCTGGCCGTGCTGAATACGATGGGAATGGTTGCCGTGGCAGCCTTGGCCGAAATCGTCGACCAGATGCTGCCGCCGGTCAGCAAAACGGTGACGGGACGGCTGACCAGCTCCACCGCCATTGCCGGCAGCTGCTCGTCGCGGCCTGCCGCCCAGCGATATTCCATCCTGACGTTTTGGCCGTCGACAAAGCCTTCATCCTTGAGACCCAGGCGAACAGCTTCCGCAAGATGCGAATAGCCATCGGCGGACTGTCCGCTCAACATTCCCACGACAGGGATTGCCGGCTGCTGACCGCGCGCGGCAATTGCCGACGCCGCCACACCACCCATGCCCAACAGGAATTCGCGCCGCCTCATGTCCGCCCCCTACCCGAAAGCATCGTAGCGGCTCAGGCGCGGTTGATGAAGTGGCCGGG
>DAISKM010000083.1:0-10144 GCA_036820945.1 Pseudolabrys sp. | reverse complement strand
GACCGATCCAGCCGAGGGCGGCGCCGTTTGCGCGGCCGCAATACTGGCATTGCACAGGCTCGCCGCGAGCGACATGGCGAAAAAGACCATTGGCACGCTGCCGCGGCGGTGCAGCAGCTTGCTGGTCATGCGGGGCTCCAATGCCAATTGTCGCGGCGCCTTACGGCTCGAGTTCGGTGTCCCAATAGAGATAGTCGAGCCAGCTCTCGTGCAGGTAGTTCGGCGGGAACAACCGGCCGTTTCTGTGCAGATGGTGCACGGTCGGCTGGAACGGCATCTGCGACGGCCACATCCTCGCTTCGTTCGTCGTTAGGTTGCCCTTGCGTAGATTGCACGGCGAGCAGGCGGCGACCACGTTATTCCAGGTGGTGTGGCCGCCGCGGGACCGCGGCAACAGATGGTCGAACGTCAAATCGTCCCGGTCGCCGCAATACTGGCAGACAAAGCGGTCGCGGAGGAACACGTTGAAGCGGGTGAAGGCGGGGTGGGTGGAAGGCTTAACGAAGGTTTTGAGAGAGACCACGCTCGGCAGTTTCATCTCGAATGAAGGGCTGTGTACGGCGCGGTCATAATTGGCGACGATGTTAACCCGCTCGAGGAAGACCGCTTTTATCGCGTCCTGCCAGGACCAGAGCGAGAGCGGGTAATAGCTCAACGGCCTGAAATCAGCGTTGAGCACCAAGGCCGGAAAACCGCCGGGCGAAACGTGCACGTTCAAGCGACGCTCCTCGACCTCCTTGGAACGCTGCCGCGACGCAGCTGACGCGCTACTAATAGGGCAGCGTGACAGGATTGTGAAGCCGGGACGGAGAGTTACCCGCAAAGGCGCTATTTCCGCCGGGCAAAGCTTTTGGCAAGGAATTCGCCTCCCTGCCGAACGCCTTCCTGGTCGATGCCATGGGCGACCCCCGCTGAGATATGCCATTCCGTTGGCACATCGAGCGCTGCGAGGCCTTGCGCCGCGTGCAACAGCGCCTGGACGGGTATGAGCTGATCGGCGTCGCCGTGAATCAGAAGGACCGGCGGCCGGCTGCGAATCTCGGCCGCGAAAGCATCGAGGTCGCCGTTCTCGGGGATCACGAGCATGCCCGAGTAGCCGACGATCGCCGCCGGCGCGATCGCCCGGCGCAGGCCGACATGCAGTGACATCATAGTGCCCTGGCTGAAACCGACCAGCGCTAACGCTGATGGCGGAAGATTGCGCCGCTTGAGCTCGGCATCGAGAAATTTTTCAAGCAGGGGGGCGGCGTCTTTCACGCCGGTCCAGCGCTCGTTCGGATTACGGAACGTAAGTGGAAACCACTCGCGGCCGACAGGGGCCTGTCCGCATGGCCGCGGCGCATGCGGCGATACAAATGCAGCGTGCGGTAGAATCCCTTGCCACGCGCGTCCGATGTCGATCAGGTCGTTGCCGTCTGCGCCGTAGCCATGCAGGAAAACCACCAGCTGCTTCGCGGGGCCTGAACGCGGCTCAAGTCGTGGGCCGTCGAGTTCAGCCATTATTCTTCCTTCTTGTCGATTGCCTGCCAGCTTTCTTCGAACGGCCGTTCGCTTGAAGCGGCGTTACGTCCCTCTTTTTCAGGACACGATAGTAGGCCCACAGCAGATGCGCCGCCACGCCGCGCCAAGGACGCCAGGCCTCGGCCAGCTTGGACAGAGCCTTGGCATCCGGGCGCTTGCGCAAGCCGAGCGCCATGCGCGCGGATTCCTGAACCGCCAGATCGCCCGCGGGAAACGCATCCGCGTGACCAAGGCAGAACAAGAGATAGATATCGGCAGTCCAGGGGCCGACTCCATGGAGCGTGGTCAGGGTCGCGTGCGCATCGTCGGCGCTCATGTTGCCAACCGCGGTGAGATCGATCTGTCCCCTGGCCACCGCCTTCCCAATCTCCCGGATGGATTTGATCTTGGGGGCCGACAAACCAAGGCGCTTGAGTTTGTCGGCACGCGCGCGCCGTACTGCATCATGATGAAATGGGTCAAATGCTGCGAACAACCGGCTGCGGATTGCGGCCGCGCTGGCCGTCGAAAGCTGCTGGCCGCAGACGATGGCGCAGAGGCCGGGAAAGCCCGGCTCGCGCCGGCGCAGACTGAAAGGGCCTGCCCGCTCCGCAATGGGCTTGAGCCTGGGATCCGCGAGGATCAGCTGAGCAAGGCCTGTCTGGAGATCGGCGTCGGTTTGAAGGAAGTAGGTCATCGGGCCTCTTAGTATTATCTCGCTCGTCGCAGCGGAAGTCGGAATCCAGAAAAAGCCTGCTTGACTCGACCTGCGGTTGCCCATGCAAGAAGGACTTCACATCGGCTGACCGGAATCATGCCACCCGTTTTCCGTTTCGCGCCGTCGCCCAACGGTTACCTGCACCTCGGCCATGCCTTGTCGGCGTTGCTCAATGCCGACATGGCACGCGCAAGCGCTGGCCGCCTGCTATTGCGGATCGAAGATATCGACGCCGCCCGTTGCCGGCCCGAATACGAAGCGGCGATCTACGAGGATCTGTCGTGGATAGGCCTCCAATGGGAAACGCCTGTATGGCGACAGTCCGGCCGCTGGGATAACTATCGAGCAACGTTACGCCAGCTCGAGACCATGGGGCTGATCTATGCGAGTTTCGAAACGCGCGCCGAAATCGCAAGGCTGGTGGCTGCGCGCGAGGTGCATGGTCCCTGGCCGCGCGACCCGGATGGCGCGCCGCTCTATCCAGGCCACGCGAAAACCACGCCGGATGCCGAGCGCAAGCGCCGTATCGAGTCCGGCGAACCTTATGCGCTGCGTCTGGACATGCGGGCAGCGGCAGCGTGTGCCGGTGCGCTGACGTGGATTGAGAGCGGTGCGGGACCGGCCGGCGAATCCGGCACGATCATTGTCGATGCTTCGGTCTGGGGCGATGTGATCCTGGCGCGGAAGGAAACACCGACCAGTTATCACCTTGCCGTGGCGCTCGACGATGCTGCCCAGGGTATTACCGATGTCGTCCGCGGCCGCGATCTCTTCTATGCGACCGCGGTGCATCGCCTTCTGCAGGCGCTTCTTGGCCTGCCACAGCCCCGGTACCATCACCACAAACTCTTGCTCGGTCCCGACGGCAGCAAGCTTTCGAAGTCCACGCAGTCGACCGGGCTGCGCGAGCTCCGCGCAAGGGGCACAAAACCAGCCGAAATCCGCCGTTTGGCCGGCCTCGATTGAACCGCCCTTCCATGTCATTGTCGGCCAGGGGAAGGGAGAAATGGCCAAGCGGAAGCGCAAAAGCGGGGGCAAGAGCAGGCCTGCCAGGCGAGCCCGCGCGCCGTCATCGCGCGCGAGGGGTTTGGCCAAGGCACAGATACAAGCGGTCGAGGCTGCACTTGCCGGCATTGCGCACGACATCCGCACGCCGCTGACCGGCATCGTAGCATTGGCCGAATTGCTGGCTTCCTCCGACCTCGGCACGCGCGAACGCGAATGGGCAAACGCGATCAAGAATGGTGCCGATCACCTCGCCGCGCTTTCGACATTAATTGTCGATGCGGCGAAAGAGGGTGCCAAGGGCGTTGTGTTTCGCGACGAGTTCTTCTCGCCACGGGAAATCGCGAAAACTGTCGGCGCAGCCTTGGCCGCGCGCGCCGCCAGCAAAGACGTCAAGGCGGAAATTGAGATCGCGCGCGATCTGCCCGGAGTGGTGCGGGGTGACCCAATGCGATTGCGGGCAATGCTCGAAAACCTCGCCGACAATGCCGTGAAATTTACCGAGGTCGGCACTGTGCGCTTCTCCGCTGATGCCGAGCAAGTAGGACGCAATGGCGTGCGACTAATCTTTAGCTTTACCGACAACGGAATTGGCATCGGCGAGAACGAATTGAAGCAACTTTTTCGTCCCTTCGCGCAGGCGAGTGTCGGTGTCGCCAAGCGCTACGGAGGAGCGGGGCTAGGCCTCGCCTTCGTCAAGCGCGTTGCCACGGCGATGGGAGGCGATCTCCAGGTGACCAGCAGGAAGGGCAGCGGTTCTACGTTTCGCCTCGCCGTGCTCGCCAAGTCGATGGAAGGAGTTCCGGTGGCCGAGCGGATCAACACCGCCCCAACGCCGGTGCGGGCCCTGTCCATCTTATGCGCCGAGGACAATCCGTATGGTCGCGTCGTGATGAACACGATCCTGCGCGAACTGGGTCATCGCGTTGATTTCGTCGAGACAGGCGGGGCCGCAATCGAGGCCATCGCACGCGGCAATTATGATGCTGTCTTGATGGATGTCACGCTGGGGGGACTGAACGGCATTGAGGCAACGCAGCGAATTCGAGCGCTGCCAGGCAAGGCCGGAAAGACGCCGATTGTCGCGGTGTCAGGGCACAGCAACAGCAGCGACGAGCAGGCTGCGCGCGCAGCGGGCATGAACTTCTATTTGAAAAAGCCCGTCAGCCCGCGAAAGCTGGCCAAGGTTCTGGGAGACCTCGCCAAGTAAAACTGTCAGCGTGGGCGGCGGACCGCTGCAAGAATTTTATGTGATTGCAGGCATCACCTTGTCGAGCCAAGGGCAGCACGGCATTGACGCACGTAGCGCTCAGCAGCATCTCGGCCGAGCAAGCGGCCAATCTCCATGCGTTTGTTTGGAACGTCAGCAAAGACACTGAAAATAAATTTTTTTAAATCCGCAATCACAGCCTCTTCAATCGTTGCATAGGCCCCGGCGGGGACAGCAAGCACCTTATGGTCAATCTCGCCGTCCTCAACCTGCTCCAGCAGCCCTATGGGATCACATTCTAGCGTTGTACCCGCGACGAGCGGCTCTCCCGTCAACACGAAACAATCAACTGCATCATCATCGCCGCTGACCGTGCCAATGACAAAACCGTACGGGTAGGGGTAGCTGGCCGATACATCGACTGTCCGCAGATATCGCAGCGTGCGCTCGTCGTAGATATTCTTGCGTCGCGAACCGGCCTCGTTTTCAATAAAGACCTGCATGAATTTGCCGTTTGCCCCTATAGTAATTGGGCTCCAATCTACCGTCATTGAGTTTAGCGGGCCGGGGACGGCATGGGCGGAAAATATGGTCGCGCAAAGATCGTTGAGCGCCTGCAGGCGGAAATTCGTGGCGGGCGAGCGATCTATGACGCCCTGTGCGGCTCCGGCATCACGGCCAAGATGGCCGCACGCGGTGGCGCCGACATGGTCACGGCCCATTGCCTTGCTTATTTCCGCATGCAGGGCATGAGCTCGATGGCAGGCTACTTGCCGATTTGTGACGCCAACGCACTCACGCTCGAGCTGGGCGAGCGTGCACTCGTGAACGTGGTCCGCGACTGCCCTCTGGTGGCGGGGCTGTTGTGTGTCGATCCAACGCGCGACATGACTCGCTTCCTCGAGAAAATCGCGGAGGCGGGGTTTGATGGCGTGATGAACTGTCCGACCGTGGCGTTGATCGACGGCAAATTTCGCAGCGATTTGGAGGAAACCGGCATGGGATTCGCTCGCGAGGTCGAGGTGCTTGCGCACGCGTCTCGGATGGGGCTGTTCACTAAGGCGTTTTGCACCTCGCCGGAGGAAGCTCTCGCCATGGCAGAAGTTGGAGTGGACAACATCATCGTGCATTTCGGCAACAGCTCGGGTGGCACGGTCGGTTCAAAAACGGTTCTCGGTGAGGATGCCTCGCGAAAGCGCGCTGGCATTCTGCTCGACGCGTTATCCGCAAAATTCTCCGAATGCATCGTCACTTGCCATGGGGGTGCTATCGAAACGCCCACTGATTTCGAGCGCTTTTTGAAAATAGAGCCGCGTCTGCATGGATACGTCGGCGGCTCTTCGGCAGAGCGCTTTCCGATCGAGTCGTCTGTGGTTCAAGCGGCGCGGCAGTTCAAGAACGTCAAGCTTCCGAAGGCGGGCTAGGTGGACCGGGTCTGCGTCGCCGTCCTTGCCACGCTCGACAGTAAGTACGAGGCAGCGCGTTTTGTTTGTGCCGCGTTAACTGCGGCAGGCGCGACGCCATGGCTGGTCGACGTGTCGCTGCGACCGAACGAACACGATTTCGCGGAGTTAACGGTGGGGTCGTTGCAGAATCTGCAGGACTGACGTGGGCCGAACTAGGGCGCCTCGCGCGCGCGGATGCTGCCAAGGCCATGGTCAAGGGTGGCACCGAAATCGTGCGTGCCAAATTCGCGCGCGGTGAGGTCGACGGCGTGCTCGGCGTCGGCGGGGCCAACGGCTCGACCATCGCCTGCGCGATCATGCGCGCGTTGCCGCTATCATTTCCAAAGGTCATGGTTACGCCGGTTGCTGCGACGGCGGCCGTGCAATGGTACGTCGCCGAAAGCGACATCGCCATGTATCCAACCATTGGCGATATCTCGCTCAACCGCATTACTCGCGCGGCCATGGAAAATGCTGCTTATGCCTTGGCCGAAATGGCGAGGGCATGGAAGCGGCGGGACACTGCCGCGCGCGTCCCGTTGCTGGGGGTATCCTCCTTCGGCAATACCCAACCGGCGGTCGACCGCATAACGGCGAGACTGCAGGCCGAAGGATTCGAGGTTATTCATTTTCACGCCTCCGGGCCGGGCGGTCGCGCGCTCGAAAGCCTGGCGGCATCCGGCGAACTTGCGGGAGTGATTGATCTCACCACCTCAGAGCTGACTGATTTTGTCACCGGCGGTGTCTACAGCGCGGGCGATACGCGGCTCACCGCTGCCGGTGCCGCCGGCCTCCCGCAGGTGGTGGTCCCGGGCTGTCTCGATTTCACCAATTGGTGGGTAGGGCAAGTGCCCGACAAATATCGACAGCGTGAATTCTACCAATACAACGTCGAGATCTTGCTGATGCGGACCAATGCCGAGGAATTCGCCGCGCTCGGAAAACTGTTCGGCGAACGGCTACGCGCCGCCAAAGGCCCGGTCAGAGTGCTCATCCCAGGCGGCGGTATGAGCCAGCTCGTTAGTCGCAAGACTTATGACCTTGCCGGCAATGAACGCGGCGCGTGGGCACGGCCTGCGACCGATCGCGTGTTCGTTGAAACGCTCAGGCGCTACCTGCCAGCCGGTGCAATCAGGGAATTGCCGCATCACATTAACGACACATCCTTCGCGGATGCGTGTGTCGTAGAAATGATTGAGATGATGGCGGCGCGGCCGATGAGTTCCTTGCCGCCCGCCTCGTGACCCACCACCGCCGCCATCAGGTCTAAACTGCGCCCTTGGCACGCTCGACGATGCGAACGACATCGGACATGATGCGGTTCAATTCAAAATCCTTCGGCGTGTAAACCGCAGCGACCCCGGCCTTTTCCAGTTCCGCCGCGTCCTCGGGCGGAATGATCCCGCCGACCACCACGGGCACGTCAAGTCCGGCCCGTTTCATGCGGTCGACGACGTCTTCGACGAGCGGAAGATGGCTGCCTGAAAGTACGGACAGGCCCACCACGTGCGCCTTCTCTTTGCGCGCTGCCTCGACGATCTCTTCCGGCGTCAGCCGAATTCCCTCGTACACGACCTGCATGCCGGCGTCGCGCGCGCGCACGGCAATCTGCTCGGCGCCGTTGGAGTGCCCGTCGAGCCCCGGTTTGCCGACCAGGAACGTGAGCCGGCGGCCCAACTTTCGCGAGACGCGGTCGACGTCGGCGCGAATGTCGTCGAGGCCGGTCACGTCGTTGCGCATGGCGCGGCCAACCCCGGTGGGTGCGCGGTATTCGCCGAAGGCCTCGCGCAGCGTCCAGCCCCACTCTCCGGTCGTGACCCCGGCTTTGGCACAGACAATCGAGGCCGGCATGATGTTGCCGCCGGTGGTTGCCGCGCGCTTCAATTCCTTCAGCGCTTCAGCAACGGCTGCATTGTCCCGCGATTCACGCCATGCCTTAAGACGTTCGATTTGTCCGCGTTCGGCGTCCTCCGACACAGTCAGGATGGCATCGGCCGCGCCCGCCAGCGGCGAGGGCTCGGTTTCGAGATACTTGTTTACCCCAACCACTGTCTGCTCGCCGCGTTCGATCGCTTCCAAACGCGCCGTATTCGATTCAACCAGTTGCTGCTTCATGTAGCCCGCATCGACTGCGGCAACCGCACCGCCCATCTCCTCGATGCGCCTGAGTTCTTCCCGCGCCTGCTGCTTCAGGTCTTCGACCTTTTGCGCAATTTCGTCGGAGCCGTCGAAAATGTCGCCATACTCGAGCAGATCGGTCTCGTAAGCGAGGATCTGCTGCATGCGCAACGACCACTGCTGATCCCATGGCCGCGGCAAACCCAATGCCTCATTCCAGGCGGGCAGCTGCACGGCGCGCGCGCGCGCATTCCTCGACAATGTGACGGCCAGCATCTCGATGAGAATGCGCGCGACGTTGTTTTCAGGCTGCGGCTCGGTCAGCCCCAACGAATTGACCTGGACGCCGTAGCGGAACAGGCGCTGCTTGGGATCGGTGATGCCGTAACGCTCACGCGTTATCTCGTCCCATAGCTCTGTGAACGCGCGCATCTTGCACAATTCGGTGATAAATCGCAGGCCCGCATTCACGAAGAATGAGATCCGGCCCACCACGTCGCCAAATTTATCCGAAGAGACCTCGCCGGAGGTCTTGACCGTATCGAGCACGGCAATCGCGGTCGCAAGCGCGAAAGCAAGCTCTTGCACCGGCGTCGCTCCTGCCTCTTGCAGATGGTAAGAGCAGACATTGATCGGATTCCATTTCGGACTCTCTTTGGTCGTAAACAGGATTACGTCCTTGATCAGCCGCATCGAGGGCGCGGGCGGAAAGACGTAGGTGCCGCGGGAAAGATATTCCTTGATGATGTCGTTCTGGATCGTGCCTTGCAGCGCGCCGCGCCGCGCGCCTTGTTCGTCGGCAACCGCGATGTAAAGCGCCATCAGCCACGCCGCAGTGGCGTTGATGGTCATCGAGGTGTTCATGCTGTCTAACGGAATGCCGTCGAACAGCGCGCGCATGTCGCCGAGATGGCAGATCGGCACCCCGACCTTGCCGACCTCACCTTTGGCCAAGAAATGATCGGAGTCGTAGCCGGTCTGCGTTGGCAGATCGAAAGCAACCGAAAGACCGGTTTGGCCCTTGGCCAGGTTCTTGCGGTAAAGCGCGTTGGAATCCGCGGCCGTCGAGTGGCCGGCATAGGTGCGGAAAATCCAGGGCTTATCGCGTTGTGTTTTGTCGCGCATCGTGGCCTGACAGAGACATTTTGGCCCACTGCTTGTTGCAACGCAACATCAACCCCTCCGGCGGGACCAGCGTCCGTGCCGGCAGTACGGCTTCCCAGGCTCCGCCGGAGGCGGATCTACGCCCGTTTAACGAAGCTGATGATCAAAAGCAGGATGACTGCTCCGATCGTGGCGTTGATGATCGAAGCGATTACTCCGCCCCCGATCATGACGCCCAGCGCCCCGAGCACCCAGGTGCCGATGAACGCGCCCACGATTCCGACAATGATGTTACCAATCAGCCCAAAACCAACGCCTTTGACGATGACACCCGCGAGCCAGCCGGCGATCGCACCGACGATGATAAGGATGATCAATGCTTGCAATGACATGGCTTCTTCCCCCGAATAACGGCGCGCCTCTCGAAGGCGGCCGCTAATATGCGATTGAATACCAAAGCCGGCGTCACGTCGACCGCTCGCAGATGCGGCCGGTGGTCTGTGGAAATGTTTAGCGTCGCGTATGGACGACGGCGATTTCGTCGGCGTAGGCGCGTCTCCAGTCGGGCAACCGGTCGAGCAGAGCGACGGCCGGCGTGGACGGCGCGAGCAATGTCGTGCGTATGCTGTAGTCATCGAGCAGTCGCAGGAAATCCGGAAGATTTTGCAGGCTCAATGCCCGGTCCTGACGAAGAATAAAAGCCTGACCGTACAGCTCGGAGCGGCCATCGATGAATGGCGGTATTCCCACAAAATCCAGATAGCCGCCAAAATCGTAGTCATTGAGAATTGGACCTGCCCCGACCATGTCGACTGCACGGATTGCGCGCGCCGGCGTGATTCGATCCGCAGGCATGACGCTTCGTATCGATGCAAGGCCCGTGATCCCGATCAGGACAACCAAGGCCGCGGCGGCTACCCATGCCGGCCTTCGCATGCCTGAGCTGGCTTGATCCGCGGCAATTTCCTTGAATTGTTCAGCGAGGGGCCGGGCGAGGAGGATCGGCGCCAGCAATCCAAGAAGATCGGCGTGACGTACTTGCGA
>DAISKM010000082.1:0-10218 GCA_036820945.1 Pseudolabrys sp. | reverse complement strand
GCCGTGACGGAGGCCACGGGCAGCGGGTACGAGATGATCGTGCTCAACATTACGCGTCCCAAGGCGTCGCGATTGCTATTTGAGGACGTTTTAAAGTGGGAAGAGCAGGATGCTTGGCGACGTGCGCCCCACCCACCCCCAAGGGAAAAAGCCGGCATCCTGTGACGTTCGCTCGTGTCCGCCTACTCCCGAAAGCAGACATCCGTGCCAAGCCGCGTTAACTGACGTGAGCGATCAACTCCTCGTGGCGACTGCGCAGGAATCGGTCCGGCGGCGGAGCCCATTGCGTAGAGGCTGAGTGCTTTCGCTGTGTTCAGATTGATACTCAGTTGGAACTTGGTCGCTGCTCGCCCCTTTTAGATTATGATCGACGTAGCCAGCGCGTCGTTTTCGACACGAATGCGGTAAGCAAGCAACGCCGCATTTGCGATCGAGAAGACCAGCGCAAACTCCGGTAATCCGAGCGCCAGCGGAACCACGGCAATCTCCAGCGCTACGATCAGATAGTTGGGATGCTTGAACCAGCGATAGGGGCCGCGCGTCACCTGCGGCGCCCCACGCAGCACGATGACGCGGGTGGTCCATCGCCGGCCGAGGCTGGCGATCACCCACACGCGTCCAACCTGAAGAAACACGAAAACCACGAGCCAGAACGCATTGATGGGCCGGTCACTGCCAAGCATCCACAAACCGAGCAGCCATGAAGCGTGCAGCGCAATCATGAGCGGGTAGTGCGCTGCGCCGAATTCGACGCCACCCTCCGCGCGCAATCTGCTGGTGTTGAACTGCGCCAAGCAAAGCTCGACGAGCCTTTGCGCCAGCACGAACGCGACCAGCCACGCACCCTCACCCATGCACAGCCTCGAGCGCGAGCAGGTTTGCGGTAAACCCCGGCCCCAGTGCCGAAAGCATGGCCGAGCCGCGCAAGCCCCGCTGCAGCTTCCGCTCAAGCACAAACAGGACTGTCGGCGCTGACATGTTGCCGTAGCCGCGCAAGATTTCGCGCTCGTCGCGCAGCGTTCCTTTCTGCAGCTCGAGTGCGACTTCGATCGCGTCAAGGACCTTCGCGCCGCCTGGATGACAAATCAGCTGCGGCGACTGCAGTTGCGCCGCTTTGATGAATCGCCGCACCGGCGCAGCCAGCTTCTGCTCGACGAAGCCCGGCAACGAGCGGGAGAGCATGACGCGGAAGCCGACCGGGTCGATCATCCAGCCCATGATATCGAGCGTGCGCGGCCAAGTGTGCTCGGCGTCCGCACCGATGCGCACCCTCGCGCCGGAAGGCCCCGCGCGCAGCACTGCGGCGGCGGCGCCATCGCCGAACAAGGCTGAGGAGATCACGTCGGCCTTTGACCCACGGTCGATGCGGCAAGCCAGCGTGCACAGCTCGATCACCACCACGAGGACGATCTCGCCCGGCTCGGCACGCGCAAGCCGGGCCCCGAGCGCCAGGCCGGAGACGCCGCCCGCACAACCCCGGCCAAAGACCGGGACGCGCATGACCGTTGGCCGAAATCCCATTTCCGGCGCCACGCGCGCTTCGATGCTCGGAGTTGCGATACCAGTCGACGAAACCGTCACGACGACGTCAACGTCGCGCGCGGAGACTCCTGCACGTTCAAGTGCGGCGCGCGCCGTTTGCACAAACAATTCGTTTGCGCCCTCAATATAGACCTTGGTGCGCTCGGCGAGATCGTGCGGCGCGCTTAGCCAGTCCAGCGATCGTACCGAATAGCGCCGCTCGATGCCGACATTGACGAATACATCGGCCAGTTTCGGGTAACGCGCGAATGTGCGCGCATAGACCTTTCGCGCAGCATCCGCGACCACGTTCTGCTCGAGCTTGTTCGGGGGTACCGCGGTGGCAACCGCAAGCACATTTACCGGGGGCACAATACGCATATCCTTTTCGTAAAATTGCGAACGACGCCCCTATGCGAAAAACACCGCAGGTTGTGGGCTCTTCCCGCCCTCAGGCGCTGGCGCGTTCACCACGTCGTGTACTCAGATCAACCGCCCGGTCCGGGATGGAGATGCTGAAGGTGGCGCCAATCGTCCCCGGCACGAGGCGGATTTCGCCGCCGTGCGCACGAACCAATTCCGCGGCGATGGCCAGGCCCAGCCCGGTGCCGCCGGCGCGCGCGCCCTGAAATGCCTGGAACAGGTGCGCGCGCGCCTTTTCAGCTACGCCCGGCCCGGTATCCGACACCTCGATGACCACGACGCTGCCTTCTCGCCGCCCGGTAATGCGGATTTGGTCGCGGGCGGGATCGCGTGCACCGCGCGTCTCAAGCGCCTGCACGGCATTGCGCGCAACGTTGACGAGGACACGGAACAACTGATCGTGATCGGCCTCGACCGTGAGACCGCGCTCCACTGCAACGATCCACCGGATCGGCACCTCAAGACCAAGCCCAAGCGCTTCGTAGACCTCCTCGATCAACGGTTCGAGTTCGATGGTTTTGCGCTCCGGTGGTGGTTCCTGTGCCCCGCCGTAAGACAGCGTTGACTGACAGAACGCGATCGCGCGTTCGAGGGCACGCATCAGCTTGGGAGCAAAGCGCTGCACCTTGGGGTCCGGCGACGTCGAAAGCTGATCGGAGAAGAGTTGCGCAGAGGCCAACAGGTTGCGCAGGTCATGATTGATTTTCGACACCGCGAGACCCAGTGCCGCGAGCCGGCTCTGCTGGTGAAGCATTGAGGCGAGTTCGCGCTGCATGGCGCCGAGCTCCTGTTCGGCCGTGCCAATCTCATCCTGCCGACCGCTTTCGGCGATGATGCGCGACGGGTTTTCCGGATCCGCTCGAAAGGCGACCATGTTGCCGGTGATGCGCCACATCGGCCGTACCAGGAGATAATGCAGGGCGAAGAAAACGAGCATCGCGGTGATGCACGAGATAGCCAGAGACAGCATCAGGATGTTGACCGAGAACGTCCACATCGCTCTGCAGAGAGGCGCCTCATTCAGAATGACCTCAAGAAAGTCGCCGCCCATAGGCGCCGGGCCAACCACCCGCATAACGTCATCAGGCTTACAAGTGAGCAGCGTATCAAATGCGTCGATGATCGCGGTCCACCACGACCAATTCCGCATGTCGATGTCCTGCGCGATCGTGGACGGCATATCGTAGGCAGCGAGCAATCGACGCTGATTGCCCATCTTCATCGCCACCGCGCGCGCGCCGATGCTCGTGAGAATTTCGTTCGCCAGGCTTTTTGGAACCATTCCACTTGGCGCGGCGTCGAGCACAAGTGCTGCCGTGTGTGCGGCAGCCAGCCGATCGTTCAGCCAGTTCAAACGGAAGTTTGCGACCGAAGGCACATAAATCAAAACTTCCGCCACCATCACGAACAGGATGGTGAGCAACAACAACTTGCTGGAGAGGCCGACGCGCAATTTACGCGCCGGCCGCTGCTGCACCTCAGTTGGTTCTGTTCCGACGTCCGACAAAAATGGCCTCAACCGAAGATTCGCATCCAGCTAATGATGCGCCGCACCCATGGCTTGGTCAAACTCGGGGTGAAAAAATCAATCGCCGCCCGTTTTCCGAGTTCCGAAAACGTCGGATACGGAAGCACAATGTTGGTTAACGCGCGGATGTTAAGCCCCTGCGCAATTGCAAATGTCCAGATCGCGATCAGTTCGCCTGCCTGCGCTCCAACTATCGTCGCACCTACTATCTTACCGTTCCTGGTGGTGATGACTTTAATGTGGCCGTGCGCCTCTCGCTCGATTTGCGCGCGATCATTGTCGTGATAGGGCCAGCGCGCGACACGAATCTTCATTCGTCGCGCTCGCGCCTGCGCTTCGGTCAAGCCGGTCTGTGCAAGCTCAGGATCGGTGTAGGTGGCCCACGGGACGGCACTGTTGTCTGCGCGCACCGGCAGGCGAAACAACGCATTCCGAATGACGAGACCTGCGTGATAATTGGCCGCGTGCGTGAGTGCCGGATAGCCCGCAGCACAATCCCCGATCGCATAGACCCGCCGATTGCTCGTCTTCAGTCTGGCGTTGACGATGATGCCGCGGTGGTCATGCCGAATTCCCGCGGCCTCAAGACCAAGTTCATTGATTTGCGGCTTGCGGCCGACCGCAACCAGCAGATGGCTGCCCGTGACCGTTTGCTCGGCGCCAGATGTTTCGATCGTGGCCGTTACGACGCCGCCGGCACGCGCAATGCCGGTAACTCTGACACCGCTGCGAATGACAATTCCCTCGCGTTCAAGGCGATCGAGCACGACGGCCACGCATTCGGGATCATCATTCGCGAGTGGCTGTGCGGCCTCGAGGACCGTTACCGAGCTTCCAAGCCGACGGAAGGCCTGCGCCAATTCCAGCCCGACCGGACCTGCGCCGATGACGATGAGGTGCTCGGGCCTCTCTTTGAGATCGAAAACATTTTCATTGGTGAGAAAAGGCCCCCTATCGAGACCAGGGATCGGCGGTACAGCCGGCGTCGAGCCGGTCGCAATCACGAAACGCCGCGCGCGAATTTCGGCGTCGCCTGCCGTGACGGTATTGCGGTCCTTGAATTGCCCATGCTGGCGGATGACGCGAACGCCCAGACCGGTAAAACGCTCCGGCGAATCTGCCGGCGCCAATGCTGCGATCACCGAATGCACATGATCGTGCACTTTCGCAAAATCAGCCCCGATACCCTGAACATTTAGGCCAAACAGGCCGGCATTGCGCATCAATTCCGCGCGCTTTGCCGCCGCCAGAAGAGACTTGGAAGGAACGCAGCCGGTGTTGAGGCAATCACCTCCCATTTTCCCGCGTTCGATCAGAACCGTAGGCACGCCGAAAGCGGCGGCCGCCGCGGCCACTGACAACCCACCCGGACCGCCGCCGAGTACGCAAATGTCGGGCTTTAGTGTTTCCGTCATGCTGCAAGCCCCCGGTCAACGACATCAAATAATGGTGCGTGACCGTCCGCGCCAATATTTCACCAACACCGGCATCAGCGCGAGCAGACCGAACGCAACAAGCGCGGCCACCAGCTGCGGCGTCAGCACCTCTGTCGGGTCGAAGACCATGCGGCAATCAATTCCTTTGGCGACAATGCATTGATCGTACAAATTTTTCTGGGCCGAAATCACGCTGTCCAATCCGGTCCCTGCCAAGGCATAGACCAGCGCTGCCGGAATAATGCCAAGCGCGGTGGCCGCCACGAATGGGCCAAGGCGCACGCCCGCAAAAGCAGGAACCAGATTGACCAAGAAGAACGGAAATACAGGCACCAGGCGCAGGAACAGGAGATAGCTGAAAGCGTGTTCGCGAAATCCTTCGGCGAGCAGACTGGCGCGTGGACCTGCGTGTCGCAACAAGGGCTCCCCGAGTGAGGTGCGCGCTATGAGGAAGATGATCGCAGCTCCAATTGTTGCGCCGACAACCGCGGCCGAGGCACCGAGCACCATGCCGAAGAGAAATCCGCCGGCGATGGTCAGAAAAGCCGCCCCGGGGAGGGACAATGCGACAGCGACAATATAGATGCCGATGTACGCAATCACCGCCAGCAGTCGATGTTCGGCGACAAAGGTGTCGATACTCGCGCGGTTACGGACCAGTGACTCAAGCGAGATGCCGCCTTCACCGAGCATGAAGTAGGCCGTTCCCGCGAAGATGACGAACGCCGCCAAAGGCAGCAGTAGCCGGCGGACGAACCCTGTTGACTGGCTATCGGCATGCAAGTCTGCGGACATTACCGCCTTATACACGAGCGCCCGCCCCAGTCGGGCCGATCTCACTGCCTTGTGAGGGTTTTTGAGCTCGGCGCCGACGCACAGCAGTCGCATTGACGGGCCAAAGTCCCTCCCGTATAAGCCGCGCGAAATCGTGTGCGGGCCCGAATGAATGGGTTTGAAGACGTTTGGAGGACCGGGTCCTCCTTTCCCACAGCGCGAGCGGCGGAGTACTTGAAACGTGAAGCGGACTTATCAACCGAGCAAGCTCGTGCGCAAGCGCCGTCACGGTTTCCGCGCGCGCATGTCAACCAAGGGTGGGCAAAAAATCCTCTCGGCACGTCGCGGGCGCGGCCGCAAGCGGCTGTCTGCCTGAGGGAGCAGGCCGCACGAACTACTTGCATGGAGCCGCTGAGGCAACGGGCGAAATTTCTGGCCGCGGCGTCCGGGATCAAGGTACCGGCCGCCGCATTTGTGTTGCAGGCATGCAACCGCCGCGACGCGGAACCGGCCCGGGTTGGCTTTACCGCGTCGAAGAAGGTGGGAAACGCCGTCGAGCGTAACCGGGTGCGCCGTCGCTTGCGGGAAGTAGTGCGGCTCTCGGCCGCAAGCCGGCTTCGCGCCGGACATGACTACGTACTTGTCGGAAGGCGTGCGGCGCTCGATATGCCGTTTGACCGAATGACAAAGGATTTCGAAGAGGCACTCCGACGAGTGCACGCAAGGCGCAATGGCGTGGAATCTCGATGAACGACAATAAAAACACCATCCTCGCGATTGTGCTGTCGGCACTTGTTCTCATCGGCTGGCAATATTTCTTCGCGGGTCCGCAGGAGAAGGCGCGGCAGGAGCAGCAGGCACAGCAGCAAAAGCAAAATGTGCCCGCGCCGAGCCAGTCCTAGCAGCAGCCCGCCCCCGCCGGCACGCCCCAGGTTCCTGGCCAACCGAGCGCTCCAGCGCACGCCGCGCCGCTCGACCGCGCGGCCGCTTTGTCAGGTTCGCCCCGTGTCCCGATCGCCACGGGCAGTTTGCAAGGCTCGATCGCGCTCAAGGGAGGCCGCATCGACGACCTGGCCCTGGTCAAGTTTCGCGAAACCGTCGATCCGAAGTCGCCGCCGCTCGTCTTGCTGTCGCCGTCCGGCACCGCCGATCCGTTCTATGCCGAGTTCGGCTGGACCGGCGCCGCGGGCGCAAATGTAAGGCTGCCAAACTCCGACACGGTCTGGAAGCAGGCCGGCTCGAGCGGGGTTGGAGTCGGTCAGCCCGTAACACTGATCTATGACAATGGCGAAGGGCTTGAATTCCGGCGCACCATCGCAGTCGATGACAAGTATCTGTTCACGATCAAGGACGAGGTCACCAACAAGGGCTCGAGCCCGGTCTCGCTCTTTCCCTACGCGCTGATTTCGCGTCACGGCACGCCGCAAACGCTCGGTTACTACATTTTGCATGAGGGCCTGATTGGCGTGCTCGGCGAGTCCGGCTTGCAGGAGTTCACGTACAAGAACATAGCGGAAAAAAAGGTCGTCAACTTTGACGTCGTTAACGGTTGGCTTGGCATCACTGACAAATACTGGGCCGCCGTTCTGGTGCCGGACACGTCCGCCCGCCTTAAGGCCCGCTTTTCCACCGGCACCATCGGCAACCTGCCGACCTACCAAACCGACTATTTGCTCGAGGTGCAGACCGTTGCGCCGGGCGCAACCGCTTCGGTCAATGGCCGGCTTTTTGCGGGCGCAAAGGAAGTTGCGGTCGTCAATGACTACGACAGGAGCCTAAAGCTCAACCGCTTCGACCTTCTGATCGACTGGGGCTGGTTCTACTTCATCACCAAGCCATTGTTCATCGCCATCGATTATCTGTACCACCTGGTAGGGAATTTCGGTCTTGCCATCCTCATCATCACCGTCCTGATCAAGATCGCTTTCTTCCCGCTCGCCAACAAATCCTATGCGTCGATGGCAAAGATGAAAGCGGTCCAACCGCAGATGATGGCGATCCGCGACCGCTACGCGGATGACAAAGCCAAGCAACAGCAGGAGCTGATGGAGCTCTACAGGAAGGAAAAGATCAATCCGCTGGCCGGCTGCCTGCCGATCGCGATTCAGATCCCGGTGTTCTTCTCGCTGTACAAGGTGCTGTTTGTCACCATCGAGATGCGCCACGCGCCCTTCTTTGGTTGGATCCATGACCTCTCAGCCCAGGATCCGACCAACATCTTCAACCTGTTCGGTCTTATTCCGCTTGATCCGACTGTGCTGCCCCTGCTTGGGCCGTTTCTGCATGTCGGCGCCTGGCCGTTGATCATGGGCGTCACCATGTGGTTTCAGATGAAGCTCAATCCGGCGCCGCCCGACCCGACGCAGGCGATGATCTTCAATTGGATGCCATTGATCTTCACCTTCATGCTCGCCAGTTTCCCGGCCGGCTTGGTGATCTATTGGGCCTGGAACAACCTGCTCTCCGTGCTGCAGCAGAGCGTCATCATGCGCAAGCACGGCGCCAAGATTGAGTTGTTCGACAACATCAAGGCGCTGTTCGTAAAAGACAAGCCGCAGCAGTAGCGGCGTCACCAGGAGCCTTCTGGTCATGGCCGGGCTTGTCCCGGCCATCCACGTCTTTAGTGTCTGGGCCGGAAGCCGGATGAGTGCCGGACATGACGCCAAAGAGACGCGCAGCACAATGGTGATGACCAGCCAATTCACACGCGCCGAAATCGAAGCTGGCCGAAGCCTCTTCTCTGGTCAGTGGGAGTTTGTTGCCGCGGCAGGCACGCCAGTCTCGCTGCCGCCGATGCGGGGCACTGAAATCGCTTTCGCCGGGCGCTCCAATGTCGGGAAATCAAGCCTGATCAACGCGCTCACCGGCCGAAAAAACCTGGCGCGCATCTCGCGGACTCCCGGTCGGACGCAGGAGCTGATTTTTTTTACCAACGGCGTGGGCCTGAACGTGGTGGATATGCCCGGCTATGGCTATGCGGCTGCGGCCAAATCCAAGATTGCGGCATGGACACAGTTGATCGAGGCGTTTTTGCGCGGGCGGAGCAACCTCGCGCGCGTCTATGTTCTGGTGGATGCACGCCACGGCCTCAAATCGGCTGACGAGCCTGCACTCGATGTCCTCGGCCAGGCCGCTGTCAGTCATCAGATCGTCTTGACCAAATGCGACGAGGTGAAACCTTCCGAGCTCGGTCCCCGCATTGCCGAAATCGAAGCAGCGCTCGCGAGGCGGCCAGCCGCCTTCCCCACGGTTATCCCGACCTCCTCGCGCAGTGCAGCCGGTATCCCCGAATTGCGGGCGGCAATAGCGCGCTTGTTGGCGGAAAGAGGCCGCTGACGCATTGTCGGACGACCGTGACATCGGTTAGAAACCCCGCGATGAGCAAAGCACCCAAGATCGATCCGCAAGAACAGGCCCGCATTCTCGTCGAGGCGCTGCCGCATATGCAGCGCTACGACGAGGAAATCGTCGTCGTGAAATACGGCGGCCATGCCATGGGCCAGGAGCAGACGGCGCGCGATTTTGCCCGTGACATCGTTCTGCTCGAGCAGACCGCAATCAATCCCGTGGTGGTTCATGGCGGCGGACCACAAATCGAGGCCATGCTCAAGAAACTCGGCATCAAGTCGGAATTTGCGGAGGGCTTGCGCATCACGGATGCCAAGACCGTTGAGGTCGTGGAGATGGTCCTGGCCGGCTCGATCAACAAGCAGATCGTTGGCTACATCAATGCGGCCGGAGGAAAGGCGATCGGGCTCTGCGGCAAGGACGGAAACATGGTCCAGGCGCGCAAGGTCAGTCGCTCGGTTGTCGACCCTGATTCCAATATCGAGAAAATCATTGATCTCGGTTTTGTCGGTGAGCCCGAAAAAGTCGACCTCACGATGCTCAATCAGGTGATCGGACGCGAGATGATTCCGGTGCTGGCCCCGGTGGCAACCTCGGCCAATGGCGGCACCTTCAACGTCAACGCCGACACCTTTGCCGGCGCCATTGCGGGGGCGCTGAAAGCCAAGCGCCTGCTGTTGCTGACCGACGTGCCCGGCGTGCTCGACAAATCGAAGAACCTGATTGCACAACTGTCAGTCGCTGACGCGCGCAAGCTCATTGCCGATGGGACCATTTCCGGCGGCATGATCCCGAAAGTGGAGACGTGCATCTATGCGCTCGATCAGGGCGTCGAGGGCGTGGTCATCCTCGACGGCAAGGTGCCGCATGCGGTGTTGCTCGAACTGTTGACCGATCACGGCGTCGGTACCTTGATGCACCGCTGAGTTATCGGGAATCCAGAAGACAAGTCTGGGCCAGGAAAGTCCGTCTGCTCGCATAGGGTCGAATGACACGGTGGCGATTCCCTGCCTTCCCGATGCCGATTAGCATGGCCACATGATTCGCGGTTTCATCTCGATGATTGCCGCGCCAATCGCCGCCCTGGGTTTCGCAGGCTCGCGCCGAACTTAGCTTGTGCAACCGCACAAGCTTCCGCGTTGAAGCGGCGATCGGCCTGGAAAAGCGCGCGAATGTCGCCACCCGAGG
>DAISKM010000081.1:5699-10236 GCA_036820945.1 Pseudolabrys sp. | reverse complement strand
GACGAATGAAACAGTTGTCGATGAGCCCGCGCCGTGACTGATCTGACCTCGCTCACTTTGGCTGAGGCGCGCGACGGGCTGAAGAAAAAATCCTTCTCTGCTGTCGAATTGGCTCTTGCGCACCAAAATTCTATCGAGAGCGCAAGAGCACTCAACGCGTTTGTACTCGAAACGCCGGAGCGCGCAGCCGAGATGGCAAAGGCTTCCGATGCGCGCATCGCGCAGAAGAAGGCCGGGCCGCTGGAAGGAATTCCGCTCGCCGTCAAGGACATGTTTTGCACAGCGGACGTGCGCTCGACCGCGTGCTCGCACGTTCTCGACACGTTCGTCCCACCTTACGAATCGACCGTGACCTCGCAACTCTGGCGCGACGGAGCGGTGTTGCTCGGCAAGACCAACTGCGACGAATTCGCGATGGGTTCTTCCAACGAAACTTCGTATTTCGAACCAGTGCAGTCGCCCTGGCGGCGCAAAGGATCCAACACGCCGCTGACGCCCGGCGGTTCGTCCGGAGGGTCAGCCGCTGCCGTCGCCGCGCGCCTTTGTCTGGGCGCCACAGGTACGGATACCGGCGGCTCGATCCGCCAGCCGGCGGCCTTCACCGGCACGGTCGGCATGAAGCCAACTTACGGTCGCTGCTCGCGCTGGGGGATTGTTGCGTTCGCATCGTCGCTCGATCAGGCGGGACCGTTCACCCGCGCGGTCCGCGATGCCGCGATCCTTCTGCGCTCAATGGCTGGCCCTGATCCGAAGGATACGACATGCGCTGACCTGCCGGTGCCCGAATATGAGGCGGCTGTGGGCAAATCAGTCAAAGGCCTGCGGATCGGAATTCCGCGCGAATACCGCCTCGACGGGATGCCCGCGGAAATCGAAAAAATCTGGGAGCAGGGGCGTGCCTGGCTGAAAGCAGCGGGAGCGGAATTGGTCGACGTTTCGCTTCCCCACACCAAATATGCCCTGCCGGCCTATTACATCGTGGCGCCGGCGGAAGCCTCGTCCAATCTCGCGCGCTATGACGGTGTGCGCTATGGGCTGCGCGTGCCCGACCGCGATATCGTCGAGATGTACGAGAAGACCCGCAGCGACGGCTTCGGCGCCGAGGTGCGCCGCCGGGTCATGATCGGCACATACGTGCTCTCGGCGGGCTACTACGATGCCTATTACCTTCGGGCGCAGAAAGTGCGCACGCTGATCAAGAAAGATTTCGAGGACTGCTTCAAATCCGGCATCCACGCCATGCTCACGCCTGCTACTCCCTCGGCCGCATTCGGCCTGGGCGAGAAGGGTGGCACCGATCCGGTCGAGATGTATCTAAACGACGTGTTCACGGTCACGGTGAACATGGCCGGACTGCCGGGAATCTCCGTTCCCGCGGGCCTCGACTCGCAAGACCTTCCTTTGGGGCTGCAACTGATCGGCCGGCCGTTCGACGAGGAGACGCTGTTCTCGCTCGCTATGGTACTCGAGCAAGCCGCGGGACATTTCAGTCCGGAACAGTGGTGGTGAGCCCTACTTGTCCGTCGTTGTAATCGGAGGAAGGTCCTGGTCGCCTTCGACCTTTTTCTTTCCGCCCAGTTCGCCGCCACTCAGGATAAAGATGGCGGCAATGACGGCGACAACGCCGCCGACGATGATACCAAATCTGCCATTGCTGTCGTTCTTCATGACGTCATTCCAACGTCTGCTGCATGAGCGTGGTTCCGATTGGGTGAGCCGCGAATTCGGCGAAAATCGTCGCAGAAATCGGGCCATTTCGTGAAATAACGCCCGCGGCTTGAACAATGCAGCCGTGCGAGAATGCCGGGGGTGATTTTGATACCCGCGCGCATGACTTGCGGCGGACAGGCAGGACTCGCTACGACATATTGTGGCATTCGAACTTTGGCGAAAAATAATCAGGATCAGATGACCGTTCAGCCCGACCCCAAAAAGCTCCTGAAAGGCGCAACCGGTGACTGGGAGATTGTTATCGGCATGGAGGTGCATGCGCAGGTCACGTCCAAGGCAAAGCTTTTCTCCGGCGCGTCAACGGAGTTCGGCGGTGCTCCCAACAGCCATGTCTCGTTGGTCGATGCCGCAATGCCGGGCATGCTGCCTGTAATCAACGAAGAATGCGTGCGGCAGGCCATCCGCACCGGCCTCGGGCTTAAGGCAAAGATCAATCTCAAATCAGTTTTCGACCGGAAGAACTATTTCTACCCCGATCTGCCGCAGGGCTATCAGATCAGCCAGTACAAGTCCCCGATCGTTGGCGAGGGAACGGTGACCGTCGATCTCGAAAACGGCGACAGTGTTACCGTCGGCATCGAGCGGCTCCATCTCGAGCAGGATGCCGGCAAGAGCCTGCACGATCGCCACCCGAATTATTCTTATGTCGATCTGAACCGGTCGGGGGTCGCTTTGATGGAGATCGTATCAAAGCCCGATCTTCGGTCGGCGGACGAAGCCAAAGCGTACGTCGCAAAGCTGCGCTCGATCCTGCGCTACCTTGGCACCTGCGACGGCGATATGGAGAAAGGAAACTTGCGTGCCGACGTCAATGTCTCCGTGCGCAAGCCGGGAGATCCGCTCGGCACGCGCTGCGAAATCAAGAACGTGAATTCGATACGCTTTATCGGCCAGGCAATCGAGCATGAAGCGCGCCGCCAGATCGAGATCATCGAGGAGGGCGGCACGATCGAGCGGGAAACGCGGCTGTTCGATGCTGCGCGGGGTGAAACCAGGGCGATGCGGTCGAAGGAAGAGGCGCATGACTACCGCTATTTTCCCGACCCGGACCTGTTGCCGCTCGAATTCGATCAGGCCTACGTCGACCAGCTGAAGAAGAATCTCCCCGAATTGCCAGATGAAAAGAAAGGCCGTTTCATGCGCGAATTCGCGCTCTCGGGCTACGATGCCGGGGTCCTGGTCGCCGAGCGGGAGACCGCGGATTACTTCGAAGCCGTGGCCAAAGGCCGCGACGGCAAGACGGCAGCGAACTGGGTCATCAACGAATTGTTCGGCCGCTTGAACAAGGAAGGAAAAGACATTTCAACGTCGCCGGTAACGGCCGACCAGCTCGGCACGATGCTCGACTTGATCAAGGACGGGATGATCTCCGGCAAGATTGCCAAGGACCTGTTCGAGATCGTGTGGAACGAGGGCGGCGATCCGCGCTTGATTGTCGCGCAGCGCGGCATGAAGCAGGTCACCGACACCGGCGCCATCGAAAAGATCGTGGACGATATCGTTGGCAAGAATCCGGACAAGGTTGCGGATGCACGGTCAAACCCGAAAGCAATCGGATGGTTCGTCGGTCAGGTGATGAAAGCGTCGGGCGGAAAGGCAAGCCCGCAAGCAGTCAACGAGGTACTCAAGCGCAAACTTGGACTGTAGCGCTACGCTGACCGTCGATTGCGCGCCCACGTTTCCAGAAAATGTGTTTGCCGGTGTCGGTGCGCGGATAATCCTGGCTTGTGCGGCGCCGGTATCGTCCACCCATGGGCGCAATTTTTGGCTGACCGGGAACCGAATCACCCGAACCGTCGCGCAGCGATTCGCCCAATTTTGATCGATTTTCGCTATTCCAACAGGTTGTTTGACGTGGTCTGTGCAAAATTATTTCGCACCAGCACTGCAGCCAAACTCTGCGCAATTTGCGACGCATATCATCTGCAAAATTCGTCGGCCAAACGCATTCGGGCAACCATACCGCAGCGACAAAAACCCTTGTTTCATCGAATGTTTTTTAAATTTCTGCGTTTCGTGCATAAGTGCATCGCGTCGGCGGCTTGGGCGCGTGATCAAGTTCGATGTTGCACGCTTGACGGTCCCGCATCATGTCACTTCGCGCGTGCGTACACGCTTCGTTAAGCGGCAACGCTGCTTTTTTCGTCGTGCTGTAGTAAACCGAATGCAGCGCGTGTCGATTCCCGATGCGTGCTATGCGATACCCGCCATGATCAATGGCTAGGAGGGCAGCAATGGCTAGACGTAGGAAGAAGGCAGCGGCGAAAGCAGCGAAGAAGACGAAGCGCCGGAAACGGAAGCTTTAGTCTGACGCCGCTTCCCGATCTTCGGCCTCACGTGTCGGAGATTGCGTCATACGGGCCGGTGCGCGTCATGGAGTGATCAGCGCATTTGCGGTCGCACCGCGGCGCCCCGGTTCCGGATGACAATCGAGGGCGTCGGCGAGACACGAAGTCTCGCCGACGCCCTCAGCCTTTTATGCTTTCCACGTTCGTTCCAACGCGCTCAAAATTTCGCCGCCGCTATTTGGAAGCGGACTTGAGACGCTTGTTGCAGTCGCTCCAGAATTTTGGCCAAGTCGCCCCCTTCTCGACCTTGTTGGCGGCTTTCGCTTCCTTCCACTCGGCGGCACATTTTTTCTGGCGCTCGCGTGCGGCGAGCTGCCCGGCGCTCGGCTCGTTCGTCCAGTTCGCTCTCCAGGAGCCGCACCAGGTAGGAGAGAGGCTCGATGCTCTGGCGCGTGGCCTCGGAGGCGAGGCGCGGGGCATTGCGAGCGACGGCGGGAAGCTTCAGCGTGCGGCAGAGG
>DAISKM010000081.1:0-5689 GCA_036820945.1 Pseudolabrys sp. | reverse complement strand
TTTTTCGTTTTGGTATTCTTGTCGGACACAGTTGCCTTTTGCTGCGCGGCGGCGGACGAAATGAGTTGCGGTATCGGCGCAATGACAAGTCCGACCGCGAGCGCGGCGGCAAACACGGCTTTAGGCATGGTTTTCACTTCCCTTTAATTCCATAGGCGCGGGGCGCTGTCGGTCGGCAATCGGCCGCAGTCCGCAACCGGCGCGCCACGATAACCCGCATAGGTTGTAGCGCTCCATCCTGCAATCGCATGAGACATCTGCGGGATGCTTGGTTGCGGAATTCAGACGTGGGGCCTACGTCTGGGCGGTTATTCGCAAGTGGTTTGAATGGAGCACATCATGGCGCGCGCAAGGAGCAAACGATCAGCGGCCAAGGCCGCCAAGGCAAAAACAACGAAGAAAAAATCCGGCAAATCGGACAAGCCGATCGAGCTCTATTACTGGCCGACCCCGAACGGCTTCAAGATTTCGATCATGCTGGAAGAATGCCGGCTGCCTTATGTCATGAAGCCGGTGAACATCTCCAAGGGAGAGCAATTCAATCCGGACTTCCTCAAGATCGCACCGAACAACCGGATGCCCGCAATCGTTGATCCGCAGGGACCGGACGGCAGGCCGATCTCGATCTTCGAGTCAGGCGCTATCCTGCAGTATCTCGGGCGCAAGACCGGAAAGTTCTATCCGGCGGACGAGCGCGCGCGGGTTGAGGTCGACCAGTGGCTGTTCTGGCAGATGGGTGGCGTCGGGCCGATGGCAGGCCAGGTGCACCACTTCAAGAACTATGCCGTTGAGACGCTGACATACGCCATCAACCGCTACGTCAACGAGGTGAACCGTCTCTACGGTGTCATGAACATCCGTCTCAAGGACCGTCCGTTCATCGCCGGCAAATACTCAATCGCCGACATGGCGCTGGTCGGCTGGGTCAACGGCTGGGAGCGGCAGGGCCAGGACATCAACGAATTCCCGAACCTCAAGCGCTGGCTCGAGACAATGAAGGCGCGGCCCGCCGTCCAACGCGGCATGACGCTGGGGTTGGAATTGCGCCAGGGCATCGACATGAAGGATCCGAAGGTTCAGTCGGTGCTGTTCAATCAACGCGCGCGCGTGGCGTGAAGACTCCGTTCATTCCCGCGTAAGCGGGAATCCAGGATCGCAAACTCGGACTCTGTTGTCTGGGTCCCCGCCGGAGCCTGTGCTCGGGCCAGCCGAAGGCTGGACCCGAGTACGGGGACGAACGGAAAGCAATCGCGCGCCACCCCCTCCGTTCATTCCCGCGCAAGCGAACGGAGAGAGAAGTCCGCCCTCAATTCGCCAAGCGTGACTGGACGATGACAAGATAATTGAGTGGTTAGTCAGGGTTGAAAGAGTTCGGTTAGCGATCTCTCAATGACCGGACAAACCGGTCATTTGCGGTCGTAATGCCGCAATTTCGTCGAAGCAATGGGTGCGATTCATGTTCGATTCATCGCATCACTTAAACAGCCATTCAAATTTTATCCCGAAGATCGCGCCGCTCGAACGACATCGTTCGGGCGAAGGAGAAGACCTGCCGACGCTTGAGGCGAACAGGCGGGAGATAAAAGGGGGGTTCTATGACGAGCATGGAAATGGCGTCGGGCAACGCCGAACCGGCAAACGCCGAAGATTGCTTCGGTCTTGGCATGGTCTATTCATCGGGAGCAGGCGTTGCGGTTGACCTCGTGCAGGCGCACAAGTGGTTCAACATCGCTGCGATGCGCGGTCACCAGCAGGCGACGCAATTGCGCCGCGAGGTTGCCGAGCAGATGAGCGATTCCGAGATCGGCTGCGCGCAACGCGCCGCGCGCGACTGGCTCAAGGCTCATCCGGAAGCACCGGCACGCATACGCGCAGCGGCCTGAGGACAGTTCAGGGTCTCACGTCATGCCCGCGCTTGTCGCGGGCATCCACGTCTTTGTGGCCTCGCAAGGATCAAGACGTGGATGGCCGGGACAAGCCCGGCCATGACGAATATCAATTCGATGCGATGCGCAGCAGTACCTCGCGAACGGCGGCGATCACGGCCGTCCAATCGCCTGGGCTCGACTGACGGAACAACCGCATTTGCGGGTACCAGGGACTGTGCTCGCCGGTGAGCGTCCAGCGCCAGTCGGGCGAAAAAGGCAACAGCACCCAGACTTCGCGTCCGAGCGCGCCTGCAAGATGGACCACGGAGGTATCGACCGCGATTGTCAGATCGATTAGCGAGGCAACAGCGGCGGTGTCGGCCATGTCCGTCAATTGCTCGGCGATGTCCGTGATGTTTGCGTGGCGTGCGAGCACGGCGCGATCGTCGCCGCGCAGGTCGCGCTGGATGCTGATGAAAGAAATGCCGTCGAGCGCAAGCAGAGACTCAAGAAGCCTGAGCTGGATGGAACGGTTGCGGTCGTTGGGATGGCGGGCATGGCCGGCCCAGGCGAGTGCCACGCGTTTCCCGGGAAGCGCCTCAATGCTCGGCCGCCACTTTGCGATGCGGGCATTGTCAGCGCGCAGGTAGGGAATTTGCGCAGGGACCGTTGACGGCCCGGTCTTGCAGGCCAGCGGCAGGCTGCCGAGCGGGCAATGGAAATCGTAGGCGGGGAGGGCCTCGCCGCGCGCATGGCAAGATTCAACGTCGTCCGTATTCGCTAGCAGCGCTTTCAACTCGGGCTGCACCTCGAGCACGACCTTGGCGCCGGCGCTCGCCAGAAGCGGGACGTAGCGAACGAACTGGATGCTGTCGCCCAGTCCCTGTTCGGCGGTGAGAAGGATCCTGCGCTGGCCGAGGGGAAATTCTCCGAGCCAGAGGCGACCGCGGTATCCGCGCCGCGCGTCCGACATACCCGTGCGTTTCCAGCGCCATTCGTATTCCGTAAAGCCGCGCGCCAGTTCACCGAGCGTGAGCAGCGACAGCGCCATGTTCGAATGCGCATCGGCATTGTTCCTGTCGATGGCTATTGCCTTTTCAAAGCTTGCGACCGCTTCGCCATGCCGGTTGAGCGTCTGCAATGCGCGCCCGCGGTTATTCCAGGCGCGAGAATGCTGCGGCGCGACTGCCAATGCTGCATCGAAGGAAAAAATTGCTTCGCCGGGACGGTCGAGATCGAGGAGCGCCGTCCCGCGGTTGTAGAGGGCTTCGACATGACGCGGTGCGCGCATAAGCAGCGCATCGAAATCGGCAAGCGCGTCTGCATGGCGGCCAAGTCTCGCGAGCGCCGCGCCCCGGTTGAGAAGCGCTTCGCCGTGTGCGGGATTGCTCGCCAGCAGCGTGTTGAAGCAGGAGAGCGCCTCCTCGGCGCGATCGAGCGCGCTGAGCGTATTGGCCCGATAAAGCAGCGCCTCCGGATCGCCGGGCCGCAGCGCGAGTGCCTTGTCGAGCGACGTCAGCGCCTCGTCGTCGCGCTTGAGTGCGTGCAGCACATTGGCGAAATTCACCAGCGCGTCGGGCGCGTTCGGATTGATCTTCAGCGCCGCCGACATCAGGCGATAGGCTTCGCCCATCTGACCGCTCTGCGCCTTGACGAGGCCGAGCAGGTGCAGCGCGTCGAAATTATCGGGCGCTGCTTTGAGCGTGCGCGCGTAAAGCTTTTCGGCGTCGCGCAGGCGGCCCTGCTGATGCAGGCTCAGCGCCTCTTGCAGGGTCTGCGCGATATTGAAGGGCCTCGACTGCACGGCCGCGCAATTGCGCACGACCGTCAGGAGCAGTCAATGCTGTGGGTGGGTCCGGGAACGAACGGGTGGCGGCGTGAGCATGCAGCAAGCCACTCCGTTCATTCCCGCGAAAGTGGGAATCCAGAAAGCGACAATGCCAGAATCTGTGACGTCTTGCTCTGGGTCCCCGCTTACGCGGGGACGAACCGAAGAGAGTTACCCGTTCCCGCGCAAGCGGGAATCCAGAGGGCAACAAGTTCAAAAATCTGTGACGTGTGTCCTGGGTCCAGACGAACGGGAGAATGTGGAGTACGCAGCGAGCCACTTCACTCCGTTCATCCCGGCGACGACGGGAATCCAGAAAGCGACATTCAACAATTTTTTGACATTGTGCTCAGGGTCCCCGCTTACGCGGGGACGAGGGACGAACGGGAGAGTGTGGAACACGCCACGAGCCGCCGAGAAAAAAGTCCTACGCCTTCTGGACCCAGAATTGGTACATGCCGGAGAACGTATCGGGATGCTTCGTCTCGAGCTCCTGCCAGCGGTCGAAATCCGTTAACGACCAACCCCTTGCAGAAAATTCAGCACGGTAGCGCTGGAGAATCGGCTGGTCGAATTCAAAGCCGATGAATTTCAGACCGTGCTCGCGAATGAAAGCTTTGACGGCTGGGATCGTTATGCGCGCCTCGTGCACGTGAAACAGAAGATCGCGGCATTCGCTTGTTGTAAAAAAATCGGTAAATCGTGTGACGCTGGCAAGCGGCGTCTCGAGGAGCTCCTGTCGGCATCGCCGGATCTCGTCCGGTGTCGAACCGAAACCACGCTCGGCGATGTAGGTACGGGCCGCAACGACGTCACTGCGTCCTGCATTGCTGTAGAACGCGAGATGGATGAGGCCGCCGGGCCGCAGCAGCGTCAGCAGGATGCGCCAGCCCTCGAACGGATCCGCCATGTGATGCAGCACCCCGCATGCATCGATGATATCGAAGCTGCGCCCGATCGATGCAAGCTGCAGGATGTCGGCCTGCGCGTACTCGATGCGCGATGACAATTCCGGGGGCGTTTTGCGCCTGGCGTAGCAGAGGCTGCTCAGGCTCAGATCGATCGCAAGTCCTTGTGCGCCCGAATATTTTTGCACCGAGGCGATGGCAACCTGGCCGGTCCCGCAGCCGGCGATAAGCATGTCGAGCCCATCGATCTTGCCGAGCGGGGCAAAGGCGCCGGTGGGAAATTGGTCACGCAAGTACTGATCGACGGGAATGGGAACGACTTGCCGGGCGACACGGACCCAGCGCGGGTAGGGGTTTTCCTCATACTGCTGACGGACCTTCCGCGACGTTTCATCGTCGATCGTGGTGAGGCGCGGAATTGAATCGCGCAGGCGCCGTTCCTCCGCGGGCTCGCGCAGTTGCTGGTTAAGCAGTTCATCGATTGGTGCTGGCCAGCTGCGTTCCAGCAGCATCGCTGCAGAAGCAAGCATGTGCAGCGGACGATACATCGCGAATACGGCAAGCTGCGTGGCATCGACCGAAGCGCCGCGCGCAAGCGCATGGTCGATCACCTGATTGAGATGCTCGACTTGCGCATCTTCGTCTGGCGTGGTCGCAAAAACATATTCGTTGATGAAGCATTGCCCGGCGATCGCGCAGGCAAACGTGAGCATGGTTTCAGAAAAAGGCTTCCCCGCGTCGCCAAGAAGCAATGCGCGCAGCGTGGTGAGCAAGCGCTCGAACGCAACGTCGCGGACGGGTATCGATTGCAGCAAACAGCGCAACAGCGGATCGGCGGCGATCGTGCCAAGTCCTGCCTCGCCAAACAGCTCGGCTTTGCGCAGTTGCTTTGGCCAGGCAGCGGCTTGCTGGCTGAGCGCGCGATCGAGAGCCGGCAAGAGCGAGACGAGTGTCGCCCGGATGCCGGCGTATTGCTCCAAAAGCTGCGGCATCAGCGCGAGCGCGCGCGCGTAGAAAACCGAAGCGTCCGTTGTCTTTCCCAGAGTGTGAAGCGCGCGCGCGAGATTGTTGCTGGCCTCGGCGTG
>DAISKM010000080.1:0-10332 GCA_036820945.1 Pseudolabrys sp. | reverse complement strand
CAAGCCCGACGCACATCAGCCCATAGGTGCCGCCAACCAGCAGGCCTGCCGCCAAAGCCTGAAGGACATCAATTAGAAGCCACTGCCAATCAGTCACGGTCGGATCCTTGGGCGTCAACCCGGAGTTCGGCGGCCGCTAAGAGCTCAGCGGAGTCGATGCCGCGTCGAAATTCGTCAGTAGACGAATTCTTCCCGCCCAGCGGCAACGCAAGTGCCTCGCCATCGACCGCGTTTTCTTATGAGGTCGAAATCGTGCGCCGCATGGCGACCATTTCTCAATTTCATGCCCCGTCCTCCCCGAGCGACGCTGGTGAGCGCACGATGGCTTAATTTTTCTACGCGCCCATTGTGTTGATACTTTTGCTCAGGTTACGGTTGATCCGTTCGAGCCGTCAAGGTTCGTCGGATGTCAGAGTTCGTTGCAATCGGGATTTCCATCCATGGCCGCGCTAACGTCAGACATTGCTGCATTCGTAACGTCGGTTGAAGCAGATGCGCTACCGGAGCGATGCAGCTATGGCGCACGCATCGGCATGATCGACTGCGTCGGCGTCATGATTGCCGGCGCTGGCGAGCCGGCCGTGCAGCTTATCGCCGCTACCGTCGCTGCCTCGACGCAAAACGAGGGCGCTCCGGAAATTCCCTCCGGTCGCAATCTGGCAGCAACCGACGCTGCCCTCGTCAACGGGGTTGCTGCCCACGCCCTCGACTACGACGATGTGGGCATGGATGGGCATCCCAGTGCAGTGCTCACGCCGCCCATCCTGGCCGAGGGCTGGTCGCTGGGCGTTAGCGGCAACGAGGCGATCGCAGCGTACGCAGTGGGTTACGAGGTCTGGGCGCTGTTGCAGGAAATCGAGCCCGGCCACCTGCATGAGCGCGGATTCCATCCAACGGCGATCTGGGGCGCTATCGCTGCCGCGGCGGCGTGCGCGCATCTCAATCGGCTGACGCTGGAAGAGACACGCAATGCCATCGCCATCGCCGCTTCGCTCGCGGCCGGCGTCGTCGCCAATTTCGGCACGATGACGAAACCGCTGCACGTCGGGCGCACCGCGCAGGCTGGAGTGCTTGCCGCCCGCTTGGCCAGGTCAGGCTTCACCGGCTCGCCCGACGCGCTCGAACATTCGGCCGGTTTCATGCGCGCTCACTCACCTTCCGGAACTCCGGAGGTTGACCTTGGCAATTGGCAATTGGGCCGCGAATGGCGGCTACCGAAATACGGGATCAACATCAAGCGCTATCCAATGTGCTACGCAACCCACCGCTCAATCGACGCCATGCTCGACCTTATTCACGAGCACAACCTGTCGCCTGACGCCGTCGGCGAAGTGCATGTACGCATTGGCAGTACCCAGAGCGTGATGTTGCGAAATCACCACCCGCAGACCGCGCTGGAAGCAAAATTCAGCCTTGAATTCGCAATGGCCTCCGCGATGGTGGCGCGACGCGTCGGGCTTGCGGAGCTCGACGATGCCTTCGTGCGCCGTACCGACGTGATCGAAAACATGCGTAAGGTGAAATGCACCACAACCGAAGAAACCTTACCCGACATGCCGTTTGCGCCCGAGGACAATCTCAGTATCGTTCTCAAATCCGGTGAGGTAATTACGCATGCACCGGTGGCGCGTCCCAAAGGGAGCTGGCAGAAACCGCTGAGCGTTGATGAATTGCGTGACAAGTTTATCGATTGCGCGAAATCCGGCCTCGGCGAGCGAGGCGCCGATGCCGCGTTCCGGCACATGAATGGGATCGAGCGGCTTGCAAGCGTACGGGATCTGCCGCTGATGGCGCGAATCTGATCCCATAATCAGCTACGCCGGTTTGTCTATCTTGGGTTCTGCATCGATCCGCACAACCCAACCCTCGAGCCCCGGTCGCGCAGCCGGATAGCGGGTCAGCACCAGCGGATCGTGCCCAGGTACGATGTGGCCCATAGTCGGCGCCAACTTCTTGATCGTCGCATAGCCTTCCAACACATCGCCGACGTTGTAGGTTACGGGAAACACCCGGCCAGTTTCGATATGGGCGTAGAGGTGCGTTGCGTCGGACGCGATCACGACGTCGCCGCGTTTGGTCTTCACGCAGACGCATTGCAGGCCCTTGGAGTGGCCGCCGACCCTGTGCACGGTGATGCCGGGTGCGATCTGACTGGCGCCGTCATGAAACTCAACTCTGCCTGCGAACACTTTGCGCACCATGGCGACAACGTCGTCGACTTCAAAAGGGAAACGCAGCAAAGTATGGCACATGCAGCGCCCAGTCGCATAACCCATCTCGACCTCCTGCAGATGATAACGCGCGCGCGGAAACAATTCGTGGTTGCCAGCATGGTCGTAGTGGAGGTGTGTGACGATAACGTTCTCAACCCTCTCCGGGTCGATCTCGATCGCTTTCAGCCCCTCTCTGATCGGATTCGTGACCTGGCGTTGGCGCTTCTGCGCCATGATCTCGTCGAAGCCAGTGTCAACGATGAAGGTGCTGTGCGCGCCGACGATCGCCCAGACAAAGTAATCGAGGGGCTGCGGAATATCGTGCGGATCGCCGCCGATGAAATTCTCCGACGATTTGCGGTGGTGGTGACCGTAACGAATGGCGTAGATGTCGTACACGTCGTCGGCCATGGTCTCACCCGGACTTCTTCGCGCGTACCTCGACGCCCGCCCAGCGCTCGACGCACTGAACGACGGTGGTGAAGTCCTTATCAGCCCCGAATTCGCTAGTCGAAAGCTGAAACATTTGACGGACCGCGTTGCCGACCCACATCGGTACCGCCATTGCTTCCGCCTCCTCCATGCATAGCCGCAAGTCCTTGTACATCAGCCCGTTGCTGAAGCCGTAGTCGAAGGTCCCTGGCAGGATGGCGCGGGGGAATTTGTCGCGGATCGCAGTATTGAGTCCGCTGCCGGCTTTGATGACCTCTATCATCACATTCGGATCGAGCCCCGCTTTAACCCCCATGACCATCACTTCAGAACTCGCTGCCATGGCAGTCGCGGACAGCATGTTATTGGCGAGCTTCATCGTCTGGCCCATGCCGGGCTTTTCGCCGATAAAGAACACCTTGCCGATGACCGCCAGCACCGGCTGCAATAACTCATAGTCGGCGCGCGGCCCCGCCACCATGACCGCGAGCGTGCCTTTCTCCGCGCCGCCGACGCCGCCGCTCACCGGGCTGTCGATTTGCACGATGTCGTGCAGCTTAAGTGCATCGGAGATGCGGATTGCCATCCGGGAACCGGTGGTTGAAAGATCGACGAAGCGGCGAACTTTCCTACCGCTAGCGACGCCATCGGGACCGGTCGCTACCGTGCAAACGACGTCTGGCGTCGGCAGACTGGCGAATACCGTTTCGACCCGGTCGGCGACCTCGCGCGGTGAAGAGGCTGCCGTCGCGCCCAGCGCCGTCATGCGAGAAATCATCTGCCCGCTAGTATCAAACACGACGAGCCGATGGCCCGCTTCGATTAAGCGGCGTCCCATCGGATAACCCATGTTGCCCAAGCCGATGAATCCGATATCCATGATTTCTTATCCGCCTGTTTGTGCGATCGACTAACGAAGAACGCGTACGCAGACGGTCGCATGCCGTGCGCATAAATGCTATTCAACCTCGCTCTTTTCCAATTGTGTGATGCTGGACAGCGAGAACGGGAGGAACCATGAAAGACTATCCAGGCTCCGCCTGGTTTGCTCGCTATCGCGAGCGAGTCAATGCCGATCCCGAACTCAAAGTGATCGGCGACTGGTTTACCACGACATTCGCACTGGCTTTCGGAGACAACCGCTATGCTCTGAAAGTCGAAAAGGGCTGTATCGTCGACGTCGTCGCCTCGCCGAAGTTCGATGTGCGCATCCTATTCGGATTTCGGGCGCCGGTTGAAGTCTGGCGCAAGTTCTTGAGCCCCAATCCGCCGCCATTATTCCACGACTTCTTCGCTATGCTGATGCGGGTACCAGAGTTCGTGCTTGAGGGCGATGGGCTGGTAGCAATGCAGAACGCCCGCGCTCTGCATCGCATGATGAACATCATGCGTGAGACGGGAGCGCCCAATGCCTGAATTTGAGCCGATCATCGGACGATTTTTCTGCGTCGGCATCGACGGCGCCGAGCATCGCATCTATGTCGAGGAAGCTGGCAAGGGACTCCCGTTGCTGTGCCTCCATACGGCCGGCGCCGATAGCCGACAATACCGCCATCTATTGAACGATACGGCGGTCACCGAGCGGTTCCGGGTTATTGCCTTCGACCTGCCATATCATGGCCGTTCGACGCCGCCGAACGGATGGTGGTTAAAAAAATACCGGTTAACGACGGCGTCATATCTCGAAATGGTCCGCGCGGTGTGGCTCACTCTCGGGCTCGAACGGCCGGTCGTCATGGGTTGCTCGATGGGCGGCGCCATCGCACTCAAGGTCGCCGCCGACTACCAGGACGAGCTCACCGGCATCATTGGACTGGAAAGCTCGGCCTACGCACCGGGACGCTACAACGAGCTGCTCCATCATCCCGCCATCCACGGCGGCGAGTTGGCAGCGAGCTACACCTACGGCCTCAACTCGCCGTTCAGTCCAGAAGCATCGCGGCGCGAAAACTGGTGGTACTACAGCCAGTCCGGACCGGGCGTCTATCAGGGCGACGTCTACTTCTACAGCGTAGATTGGGATGGTCGTGACGACATCAAGCGCATCGATACAAACCGCTGCAAAGTGGCGCTGCTCACCGGCGAATACGATTATTCCTGTACGCCGGAGATGAGCGAGGCGGTGGCCGCGGCCGTCCCCGGGTCGTGCCTTACCATCATGAAGGGCATGGGCCATTTTCCGATGATCGAGAACTATCCCGGATTCCGGCCCTATCTTTTGGCCGCGCTCGACCACGTAGCAGCCTAAGAGGAGTAATGCCACGCGCTTTGTTCCGCCCGCCTCCCCAGCGCCAGGAAATCGGAGCGAACAGCCGCGCGCGGCAGACTCTCAGTTCTTCGGCCAAATTGGCTTCGCAAGTGCCGACGCCGTCGGATAGACCGTGACCGGCACGCCATCCTGCCATTGCACAATGGCGAGGTCGGCATCCACGCGCCTGCCGGCGTCGTCGAATTTCACGCGGCCACCGGGATAGTATTTCGCTGGCCCCTCGCGCGTATCCATTGCGCGGATCGTTTCGGCCACCTTGCGGCGGTCGGCCGACCCTGCCTTCTCCAACGCCTCCTTGAAGATCCACATGTCGCCATAGGTCGACAGCGAGTCTTGCGTGATCCAAGGCTCTCCGGTCTTGGCGACAAACTCCTTCATGATCGCTTCCTGGCCCTTCCCGCTCCAGTTGCCGACGACCGTCATCAGGCCTTCCAACAAATCCTTGTTAGCGTTCTTGAGCATATCGGGTGCAGCAATATGCGCCCCATTGGAAATCACCGGGATGCGCCCGCGCCCCAGGCCGAACTCATGCAGTTTCTCCACACACATCTTGTCGTCGGAAATGGCTGTCGGCAGCAACAGTAAGATTTCAGGCCGCGATGAGCGAACCTTTTGGATCAGCGGGGTGCAATCCGATAATGGCGGTGTGAAAGTCTCGTCTACCACAAGCTTGAGGCCGAGTTTTGCCAGCCCGCCTTCCCGCATTGGCTTGGCAAAGCTGATGGCGGCAGCGGTATTGTCCTGCACGATGCCGATCGTTGTCGGCTTTTTTCCGGTTGCGCCCTCGGCGAGTTGGATTAGCGCTGGGACCGCTTGATTGGCCTGCGCGCCGCCACCAAGCGAGGTCTGGAACACATATTTGAACCCACGCGAGGTGATCTGGTCGGAATAGGACAATGTCAGAACCGGAAGCTCGGCGCGTTCGGTTACTTCGGTGACGCCGAGGGTGAAACTCGACAGCCACGAGCCAGTGGCGCCGATGAGGTCTGGCTCCTGCGCGATCATACGCTGAGCGGCGTTCTTAGCTTTCTCCACACTGTCCCCGGCGTCGAACACCAAAAGTTTCACCGTAGCGCCACCGAGCGATTTGATACCGCCCTGCTTGTTAATGTCGTCGACCGCAAGATTTGCGCCCTTGAGCATCAGCTCGCCCTGGCGGGCCCATGGGCCGGACATCGGCGCGATCAATCCGATCTTCACTTCTTTTGTTTGCGCCGCCGCCGGAACGTAATTGCCGATGCCCGCGCCAAGCCCAATGCCCAACAGCACTGGCAGCATCGCCAATGTTCGCCTCATTATCATGATTTCCTCCTTTGACCTCGTTTTTGTTTATGAGCAGAAAATGCAGGAGCTGTTTCTGGTACCCTTAGGGCCGCCGCCGGTTCGCCACTATGGTGGTCAAGTTGCGCGATCCGAAAAACGCCAATAGTCGAACACTTGCCGAACGGGCCGTCAACAAGGTCCGCTTAGATTTCAAATTAGAGATTTCCAAATCAAAATTGATGTTTGAATTTTCGCGATCACCTGAAAATCGAACCGTAGGATGTATGGTGATTACTTCCATATTGCGAAAGACCAACGAAGCGCGGCTGGAATGACGACCAGTCGCGCCTCTTTGCTAGTCTCGTCGCTCTGAATCAGTGCTCCCTCGGATGACCCACGCGCGTCGATGTGCCGCACAGTATTTGATTTTAGACCGCTCCGGTCGCAGGCAGTTTGCCCATCTCTTTAAGCACTTCATTGGCTGCTTTGAACGCATCAAGCCCGGCCGGGATGCCGCAATAGACTGTCGCGTGCAGCAGCACTTCCTTGATCTCGTCAACCGTGACGCCGTTATTGATAGCGCCCCGCACATGCAGTTTGATCTCCGCGGCGCGATTGAGCGCAGTCAGCATCGCGAGATTAAGCAGACTGCGTGTCTTAAGATTGAGGCCAGGACGTCCCCACGCATAGCCCCAGCACCATTCCGTCGTGATGTGCTGAAACGCCATCATGAATTCGTTGGCGGCCTTGAGCGATCCGTCAACGTATTCCGATCCTAGAACCTGACGTCGCAGTGCCAGTCCGCGATCGAAAAGACCGTTCATCGTTTCATTGCGTGTATCGGCCATCATATACTCCTTGTTGGCTGGAAGATGCGGTACATCGTGACTTACGGGAGATTGACACTGTCGCGAGCAAGAAATGAAGATTATCGATAGTCACTGCCATATTTGGGGACGCGAATTTTTGCCACCCAGTTTCTTCCGTTGCACGGCCGAAGGCTGGGCACGGAAAGTGCCTGGTCGTACCGAGGATATGATTATACCGAAACTCCTCGACGGCGTGGTTGATGAAACCGGCGACGATTTTGTGAAGAACATGGACACCGCTGGCGTCACGGCGGCGTTTGTCATGATGGTTGATGCCGGGACGCCTTTGTTCGGCATGGAGCCCGCAACAACTATTGATCTGCAGGTCGAATATTACGCCACGCTGCAAAAACGTCATCGCGGACGCTTGTTTGCGCACGTTGCCGTCGATCATCGCCGCGCCACCTGCCTATCAATTATCAGCCGTGCTGTGCGCGACCTCGGCTTCGTTGGTATCGGCGAAATTACGCCCGCGGGATTTACTGTCGTCAATGACGCACTCCGTCCATTGATGCGGCTTGCCGCCGATCTTGGCGTCCCGGTGCAGATTCACACGCGTTCAGGAATATGGACAGAACTCGATGGCGCCAACCTTACTGAATCCAATCCTGCGCATCCGATCCACGTATCGCGGCTCGCACGTGCACTGCCTTCGCTAAAGCTTGTTCTATGTCATGCTGGCTATCCACATTGGTGGCAAGCAGCCGCCCAATTGATCGCCGATTGCCCGAACTGCGTGCTCGATGTCTCAAATTGGAACGAACGGCTCACGGAGCCTCACGAAATTGTGGCGCGGTTGGCGGCATGGCGCAGTCTGCTCGGCATTGAGCGCATCTTGTTCGCGTCAGACCAGGTCTCCGGTCCGCGGTTTACCGGAGCGCGCTCGAACCTTGGTAAATGGGTTGCATTCTTTCGCGACTTACCGGCGATCGCACATGCGGCTGGATACCGCTTCACGGCGGAGGAGGCGTCGCGCATTTTGGGTCGCAATGCCCAGGCTTTCTATGGACTCGAATTAGAGCCTATCGTCCATGCCGCTACCGCAAAGTCGAACCATTCCTGATCTGCTCGATGAAATAGCCGGCCGCTTTCCTGACCGAGAGGCGCTGGTCGGCGGCGGTCGTCGATTCACTTATGCGCAGTTGCAGGCCGAGGTCCGGACCTTCGCCAAGGGCTTACATGCACTCGGCGTCAGACCAGGTGACAAGGTCGCGGTGTTGATGGGCAATCGACCAGAATGGATTATTGCTGATCTCGCAATTTGCTCGCTCGGCGCGATCATGGTCGCGGTGAACACTTGGGTCACCAGTCGCGAACTCAAATATGTCCTTCATCACTCGGATGCATCGATGCTGATCGCCACCGATCGTTTTCTCAAATACGATTATTTCGCGATGCTCGCCGAGCTGGAGCCGCTCCCAATGACACTACCTTTGTTGCGCAGTATCGTGCACATAGGCCCGCGCGGCTATCGCGACAGCATTTCGTTCGAAGACGTCGGCAAACGGGGGCGCACAAAACCTGAGGCGGTTCTGGAGGCCGCGGTTCAAGCGATCGATCCGCAGGACGTCGCTTACCTCCTATACACGTCGGGCTCCACCTCGACGCCAAAAGGCGTTCAGCTGCAACATTTCGCTCTCATTGAGAACATGTGGCAGATTGGCGAGCGAATGCATGTTACCGAACGAGACCGTCTTTGGCTCGCGGTATCGCTGTTCTGGGGGCTTGGCTGCGAGAATGCTCTGTTCAATCTGCTGACCCATGGCGGCTGTGTGGTCCTGCAGGAACATTTCGAGCCGAAAGAAGCGTTACGCCTGATCAGCTCGGAGCGTTGCACACTGTTTTACGGCACGCCTAACATGGCGCAGGCGCTCTTTGATCACCCCGACCGACGCAATTATGACATCACTTGCCTGCGCTCCGGTGGCACCATCGGCTCGCCGGAGCAAATCATGCGTGTCGTTAACCTCGGCGCGCGTGACATCTGTAATATCTACGGTCTCACGGAGACCTACGGAAATTGCTGCGTCACCGATGCAGCCGAGCCGCTAGAGATACGATGCAACACTGTGGGCCGTCCGCTTCCGGGGGTTGATATCCGTATCGTCGACACCGATACCGGCAAGCCCCTCCCTCCAGGGGAGGTCGGCGAAATTTGCGTCAAGGGTTACGTTACCATCGGATACTTCAAGGACGAGGTTAGAACTCGTGAAGCCTACGATGCCGATGGTTTTTTCTTGACCGGTGACCTTGGTTATCTTGATAGCGCTGGTCACCTGCACTTCCGCGGCCGCACGAAGGAGATGATCAAGACTGGTGGAATCAACGTCGCCCCCGTCGAAATTGAAGAGATTCTCATGACCCATCCGGCGGTGAAGCTCGCCTATGTCGTCGGGGTGCCCGATCCGCAGCGCGATGAGGTAATCGCGGCGGTGATCGTTCGTCGGCAGGATGAAACGGTCGAGGAGATGGACCTTCTTGCGCACTGCCGGAGCGCCCTTGCCGCGTATAAAATTCCTCGGCTCATGAAGTTCGTAAACGAGACCGACCTTCCACTTACTGTCACCGGCAAACTGCAAAAAAATCGACTAAGCGAATTCTTCGTCGGCGGTCACTGAGCGAGAGCGCGATGGTCTCTGTCGAATGTATAGTGCAGACCGATGATGTTCTCGGCGAGGTTCCGCTCTGGCACCCAATCGAAAAAGCACTCTATTGGATCGACCTGTTCAAGCCAGCGATTCACCGTCTCGAGATGCTCGATCGTCGAGTCAAGACGTGGACACCACCCGAGAAGCTCGGCTCATTCGCGTTACGTGCTGAAGGTGGCCTGTTAGTCGCTGGGCGCAGTGGTCTATCGCTCTTCGATCCTAGCAACGGCCATCTTGATAAGATCATTGATCCCGAAGCGGACAATACCGAGAACATCCTCAACGATGGTCGTTGCGATCGTCGTGGTCGCTTTTGGGTCGGCTCCATGAACAAGATGCTGACTCACGCCAGTGGCCGGCTCTACCGCTTCGAACAACAGCGACTTGATGTGGTCGCCAAAGGAATTTGGGTGCCCAACAGCATTTGCTGGAGCCCGGATGACCGGCGCATGTACTTTGCGGATAGCCATCTACGAACTATCTTCGCTTACGAATTCGACATCGACAGCGGCACGATTGGCGGGCGACGCGAATTTGCCTCTATGGACAGCATTCCGGGCGTACCCGACGGTTCCTCGGTCGACAGTGAAGGATTTCTGTGGAACGCGGTTTTTGATGGCGGTTGTCTAGTGCGCTAT